>CAZEWV010000053.1:0-11577 GCA_964516025.1 uncultured Eubacteriales bacterium | reverse complement strand
AGAAATAACATCAGGTTTAATGTTGTAGAGATCAAGGAAACGCTGTCTGGAATTTAAGAGTGAATTCTTTTTCATCATGCCTGTCCGAATTTTAAACGAAGACCGTCTAAAAGGCAATTTTCCTTGCATAGGTAAAGTTTTTGTGTCATTATTTTTTTATAAAAAACACATAATTAAAGAGGAGCCATAATAAAATGTCAGGTTTATTTGAAGATCTTAAACCATCCGGACTTTGGAAACATTTCGAACAAATATTAAAAATTCCTCACTGTTCAGAAGATGAAAAAGGTTTGGGAGACTATATAATCTCTGTCGCTGAACAGAACAAATTGAAATGGAAAAAAGATGATACAGGCAATGTGGTTGTGGCCAAGGATGCAACCCCCGGATATGAAAATTCTGTAGGTGTTATACTCCAAGGCCATCTCGATATGGTCTGTGAGAAAAACTCTGATGTGGATTTTGACTTTTCCCGGGATCCCATCCAAGCCGAGGTTAAAAAGGATTGGGTTCAAGCCAAAGGAACAACATTGGGATCCGATAATGGAATTGGCCTAAGCGCCGCCCTCGCCATCATGGAGGACAAAGAACTCCAGCATCCAGCCATGGAGTTCCTTTTTACGGTAGAAGAAGAGACAGGCTTGATCGGAGCGGCTCAGATTCAACCGGGTTTTCTCTCTGGAAAAAGACTCCTTAATCTCGACAGCGAGGAAGAGGGAGAATTTACTATAGGCTGTGCAGGTGGAGCCGATTCTGAAATATCCCTTCCTCTACAGAGGACACAAATCCAAAATGGGATTCTGTGCAGAGTTAAGCTCTTCGGATTAAGGGGAGGACATTCCGGAATTGATATCAATCAAGGACGAGGAAATGCCATCAAACTTCTGGCAAGAATGCTCTGGCAAGCTGATGCAGCCTTGCCCTTCAATCTAATCTCCTTCGAAGGAGGAAATCTGAGGAATGCCATTCCCCGTGAGGCGTGGGCCGATCTCCGTGTTGATCCAGGACAATTTGAAGCACTCTCGGCTTTCTTCAAAGAGGCCTACGACAAACTTTATTTTGAAGTTAAGGCCATCGAAGAAGGAGCCAAATTTTCCTTCGAAAAACTCGATGAAGAAAAACCGGATCCTCTCCATCCGGCGTCACAAAAAGCTTTGATCTCACTTCTTTTGTCTATTCCTCACGGCGTGATCGCCATGCATCCGGAAATGAAGGATCTCGTAGAGACATCCTCTAATCTGGCTGCCTGTCATACCGGTGAAACGGATGCGGAGATCATCTGCAGCAGCCGGAGTTCTACGGCTTCAGCTATCGATGCAACTCGTGAAACAATCGCGGCCGCCTGTGGTCTGGCAGGAGCTCAAATCACTCAACCGGAGGGTTATCCCGGTTGGACTCCCAATCTTCAATCCTCACTGCTTCAAACAATGAAAGATCTCTTTACAAAAAAATATCAAAAAGAGCCAAAAATCGGAGCCATCCATGCAGGGCTGGAATGTGGAATTATTGGGGAAAAATTTCAAGGAATGGACATGATTTCTTTCGGGCCTACGATTGAACACCCTCATTCCCCGGAAGAAAGAGTGCATCTCGGTTCGACCGAACTGTTTTGGGAATTTCTGACAGCTGTACTAGCAGAACTCAAGTGAGTTTAAGGAGAGTTGTTTTCTTCATTTTTAGGAGATGAGAGGCTTTCTCAATATCAATTTTCTTTTTTTGCAGAGCTTCTAAAACCAACCACTTATAGCGATCGGACACGAGTTCTTTTCCTTTTTGAGCACCAAATACGCCATTCTCATATTCAGATGTCTCTTTTTTCTGGAATTCCTTGAATTTTGCAGCAGAAAGGCAGTCATAATCAAATAGGGCATAGAGCATAACCATAGTACTGACTCCAAAATACCTTTTGAGAAAGAGAACATCTTGGAATTTCAATCGTGTCGATCGCAACTGTAAACGGATTATATCTTTGACTTTTTTTTTCGGTATAAGAAAGTTCAAGGCAAACGTAAAAGCCAGTTTTTCTCGAGGATGATAGAGAGGCACATATTCATTGACAAAAACATCATGATTGTCAGAAATCACCGTGATATTTCTGTCCTTAAGATAATGAAAATATTCATGGGCAGCAATAAAGACCTGGTGGTCATAATTATGATTATTACTGATGAATGCGAATGCAGCCTGTTCCAATTCGAAAAAAACAAAGATTCCTGAAATGTTCGATTCTTTAGAAAGAGACTCTCTGATAATATGCAGCCCATTTATTTCAAGAAGAGAGAACACATTTTTTATGGGTTCATTTCCCAGTCTCAATCTACTTCTTTCATTTAAAGCTATATCTTCAGCCGAGGCCGTCGAATAAAAAGGAGCCAATTCCGGCCTAAGCCCCAGCGCATCTTCCAACTCAATTAACTCTCTGCAGGTATCATAAAACTTTTTTAGAACCGTTTTGATGCTCTTGTCTTTTTCTGCCAGTTCAAAGAGCGACTCTTTTAAAGTCCCTTTCTCTTCTAAAAAATAGGACATATCTTTCTGGAAGAAATCGGTCAAACTCTTTAAGGTTTCCAGACTCGGAGCCCTTTTGCCTAATTCAAGATTAGATATGAATTCGGCTGAGAGATGAACAGCCTTGGATAAAGCGTCTTGGGTTAATCCTAATTCTTCCCTGGACAGCTTTAGCCGTGTTCCCAAAATATTCGACATCATTTTTTCCTTTTGAGATGTGTGCTAACTGTGAGTTATATAACCTTGAGTTCAGCAAATGTCAAGATGCTTGAAAACTGCAGGGAACAAAGAGATCGGCATCTTGCTATTTTACAGGCATTATTTTAGGATAAAAAAAAATGCGAGGGCTCAAATGAGAACTAAATTTGGATCCATATGGATTTCACTTTTTTGTATTGGAGGAATTCTATGCCTTTCCGGATGCAAAAAAAAAGAGGACTTTAAAGCCATCCGCTCTCCAGAGTCGATCATGGAGATGGGTGAACTTAAGGTCACTTATTCCAGTCCCATAGGACAAACTTCAAAAGAGCACGAATCAGACACCATCGTTGCAATTTTTGACCACCCGATGTTCCCTCTTTCATCTTTTGATGATCAGTCAAAACCGAACATCATGAAAATCTCTCCCCATGTTCCAGGAAATTTCCGATGGTTGAATCCTAAAACTCTTGCCTTTTATCCTGAAGACCGGTTCCCCTATTCAACTGAAGTGAAAATATCCATTGAATCTGGAACACGGACATATGACGGGTATGTTCTGAAAGAAGATCACTCATGGTCATTCATAACAGTACGCCCTCTTTTGACACAACATTTTCCTCGGAACAAACAAAAATGGATCAAACTTGAGGCAAAGACTCTTCTTGTTTTTAATCAGCCTGTGCAGACAGATGAAAACAAAGAGTTTATTCAAATGGTTGGTCTCAATAAGGATTCAAAGGAATCTTCATTCGATTTCAGACTCAAACATCCATCGGCAAAACAGCTGAAAGACGAAGGAATTCAAGCCCAGTCTTCTGAGGTTCTTATCGTTGAGCCAGCACAGCTTTTAAATCCTGACACAACCTATTATATCGAAATTCATTCGGGACTTAGGGGAGAAGAAGGATTGTTGGGGATGGAGAACAGCCGAATCTTTGAATTTTCTACTTTTAACAGCTTCCGGTTTGAGTCATTTGAGCCTCAACAGGGGTACGATATCTATCAACCCCTTAAATTCCAATTTTCCAATCCTGTCGGCTACAAAGAGTTCATTCAGAAAATCCGTTTCGAACCTGAAGTGTCCATTCCGGATTACTACGAAGAGTGGGATCAAGCAAATTCTTCCATTTGGCTTTCACTCCCCTTTTTGCCGGAAACAAAGTACAAACTATGGATCGATGCCGATCTTGAAGACGATTTTGGAAATACGCTGGACAAGGACATCAATCTGGCCTTCTCAACACCACCATACCCTCGCTCCGTCACCATGAACACTGGACACGGCCTTCTCGAAGCCTACGGAGATCTGAGATACCCGATCTCAGCGATCAACGCGGACGACGTCTTCATACAAGGCGGATCGGTGGCCAAACAAGATGTCATCCCTCTCTTAAAGACTCAGAAAATCTTTTGGACAAGTGAAAAATTAACAAGAAAGGGACTATTTACGGTTGAAAAATCCATGAAACTCAAACCTCCCCGCAACACACGAGATATCTTTCCTATCGAAATAAAAGATTTTTTGAGTGACAAATATGGATTTGTTTTTGTTCAAGTGGACACACTCTCTGAAGACAAATGGGAGCGTTTCCCAAAAGCCTTTTTGCAGATCACTGAACTGGGCATTTCAGGTAAATTTTCCAGAGAAAACAACACCATTTGGGTGACCGAGCTTAAAACGGGTCAACCGGTCCCAAATTCTCAAATCGAAATAAGAGATGATAATAATCAAATCCGATGGCGCGGTAAAACAGATAAAACCGGAAAGGTTGAATCCCCAGGATGGGGCCCTCTAAAAATTCCTAGCCAAGACAGATGGAGCAAACCACGACAGTGGGTTTTCGCCTCAAGAGGGAAGGACATGACTTTCCTTACATCTGAGTGGGGAACCGGAGTCTATCCCTATTATTTCGGCATTCAATACGATTGGAATCCTCAACCAATCCAGCATCAAGGACATGTGTTCACGGAAAGAGGCATTTACAAAGCAGGAGAAACTGTGCATGTCAAAGGGATCTTCAGGGAACAAAAAAAGGGAGAATGGGCAATCCCCCAGGTCAAAGAAGTAACCTGTGAAATCCTCAATCCCTTCCGGAAAAGTGTTTTCAAGGAGAATCTTCATGTCGATTCATTCGGATCAATCCATTTTGACTTCACATCAGCTCAAAATTCATCTTTAGGGGAATATCAAATTCAAACCTCCTTTCCCTCTCTAGGTGAAGGAGATGATCCTTTTAAGGTATTCTCTTCTTTTAGAGTCGAGGCCTTTAGGCCCGCAGAATTTGAGGTTCACCTCCGTACGGCTGAGGAAAGTTTCATTTTCGGCGAAACCTATTCAGGAGAATTGAGAGCGTCCTATCTTTTTGGGGGTGGCATGTCCGGCCAAGACGTCTTTTGGCATCTGCGACTGAATCCAACACACTTCACGCCTCCCGGACATAAGGGATTTGTTTTTGGTGACCAAATCAGCCGCTGGGAAACTTTCCAGGAAGATGAAAGCCGTCTTCTATCCTCCGGAGAATCTGCTTTAGATAAGGAAGGGAAAATAAAGATATCGGCCAAACTTGAATCCGAAAAGGAGACAGATTCTGTCCAGGCTGTGCTTGAGGCTACTGTTCGTGGTCCAAACCGCCGGGCCATCACAAACCGCATTCAAACGATTGTTCATCGGGGAGATTTTTATATCGGTCTTCAACCCAGTTCAACATTCCTCTCCAGCGGAGAAGACATTGACGTGAACCTTTTAACAACTGACTCTGGGGGGAACCTACTTCCTATAAAAAAAATACAGCTTTCTCTTATTAAGAGAGAATGGCATTCCGTGAGAAAGTCTGAATTCGGAGGCCGTTTTAGATGGGTCACAGAAAAAAAAGACATAAACATTGACACACGGACAATTCAAACAAAAAATGAGGCTGAAACGGTCACATTTAAGCCTGAAAAATCTGGTTTTTACATTCTGAAGGCTGAAGGCAAAGACAGGAAAGGAAACATCATCATTACAACGACCTACTTTTATGTGACAGGAAAAGACTATGTCCCATGGGAGCGGCTGGACGAAGACTCCGTTGAGCTTGTCCCTGATAACACGGCTTATCAGCCTGGTGATCTGGCCAAAATCCTCGTTAAATCCCCCTATGAGTCCGCCAAAGCGCTCATCACGATTGAAAGAGAATTCATTCTTTACAGCGAGGTTGTCGATCTCATTGGCAGCTCAGATACAATCGAAATTCCCATCGTTTCTGAACATATTCCCAATGTGTTTGTTTCTGTACTTCTGGTCCAAGGCCGTGTATCGCCTCAAGATTCTGATAACTCCGGCGATATTGGAAAACCTTCATTTAAAATAGGTTACACGGAGCTTGCCGTCGATCCATCAGAGAAACGCCTGGATGTCGCCATTCAGACAGATAAGCCTAACTACAAGCCTGGAGAAGAAGTCACCCTGACTCTTGAAACAAAGAATTGGCAGGGGAATGGAACCAAAGCCAGTATTATAGTGGCCGCCGTAGATGTGGGCGTGCTCAATCTGATCGGGTACCAAACTCCAGATCCATTTTCTCTCTTCTACAGCCACAAACTTCTCTCCGTTCAGACATCAGAAGTACGGCAGCACATTATTGAACAACAAGCGTACGGTGAAAAAGGAGATGACGTAGGAGGCGGCGCTGGAGAGGAAAAAATGGCTTCTTTTGCCCGTACGCTCAACGAAGTCGAGCTCCGGGGAAATTTCAAACTTACTGCGTACTGGAATCCTTCTGTACTCACCAATGACGAGGGGAACGCCTCAGTAACATTCAAACTTCCAGATAATTTGACGACCTTCCGTATAATGGCCGTTGGTCAAACTGTGGATTCACAGTTTGGCCGCTTTGAAAAGACTTTCAAAGTGTCCAAACAACTCCTTCTCCAACCCTCTCTACCCCGATTTGGACGCGTTGGTGATTCCTTTGAAGGAGGAGTAGTGGTTCACAATTATTCTTCTGAAAAGGGACAGGTCACTATAAACTGTGAGGCCGAAGGAATCCGTCTTGTCCAGAACAGTGAACGCAAATTTGTCCTCGATTCAGGAGAGGGAAAGGAAATCCTGTTTGAATTTCGGGTGGAATCTCCCGGCCAGGCAAACATCGCGTTCCGCGCCCAAATGGGCCGGGAATCAGATGGCTTAGAAATGGAGCTCCCCCTCATGATCCCCCGCCCAACAGAGACAGTCGCCTTGTTCAACAGTACGACCGAATCCGTGGAAGAACAAATCAGGATTCCAGAAAATATCTATCCTTTTGAGAGTCTTATTCAGCTTCTCGTTTCCCCCAGTGCACTATCCGGTCTCAAAGGAAATGTGGATTTCCTTACAAATTATCCCTATCTTTGTCTTGAGCAGCGTCTCTCCCGCATACTCCCCTACATATTTGCTGAAGATCTTATCCTCGATTTTCGCCTCAGCGAGATGAACAGAAGAGAGATCCGAGAGTATGTTCAGAAGGCCATCAATGACATCTATTCCTTTCAAAGACCAAACGGCGGTTTTGGCCTTTGGCCTGAATCTCTCAGGGATAGTGCGTTCAACTCCTGTTTTGCCGCTTTTGCTCTTATACAAGCCCGCCAAGCCGACTATGTTGTCAACAAACAGAGGCTGGATCAAGTGAAGACCTACTTAAAAAATCTGGTCAAAGAAAGACTCAACCGGACAAACTATCCATATTCAGGAGGAAGCTGGTTGACAATCAAAACATTCGCACTCTACTGTCTGGCCCTCCTTAATTCACCCGAACCAGCCTATGCAGAAAAACTTTATACAGAAAAAGATCAGCTTTCGCTATTGGGTAAAGCCTTCCTCCTGAAGGCTTTACATAAGGGTACTGGTTCTCTGGCGGCACAAAATTCTTTGCTCCAAGACCTGCTGAACAAAATAAAAATCAGTCCTACCGAAGCTCATTTTGAGGAAGAACAGGGACGAGTCGATCCCTGGATTTATTCATCCAATCTAAGGACAACTGCCGTCATCCTCCAAACCATGATCTCTATTGGTTCGAACAATCCCTACATCTCTCAAATTGCCCAATGGCTGGTCGATCGCAGAAGGGAAGGACAATGGGCCTCCACACAAAAGAATTTTTATGTCTTCTACGCCCTCAATGAATATTACAAAAAATATGAAGCCATTCAGCCTAATTTCAAACTCGATGTTTCTTTGGCCGATAAAAACCTCCTGAAGACTGCTTTTAGGAAGCCTACACAGGGTATCGAAAAGGCGGAAATCTCTTTAAGCCAATTCTATCCAGGCAGGACCGTTCCACTAAAAATATCAAAGGATGGACAAGGAACACTTTATTATGAAACACGAATGACCTATGCACCTCAGAAACAGCAAACCGCACGTGATGAAGGATTCTCGGTTTACAAAGAGATCACAACCATGGATGGTTCGCCCCTCTCATCTATTCAAGCCGGTTCACTCGTTGTGGTTTCCCTTCAGATCATTGTTCCGAGAGAGAGCCTTTACGTTGTTGTGAATGATCCACTCCCGGCCGGCTTAGAAGCCGTAAATCCGACTTTCTTAACTGAGAGTGAAGAACAGCAGCGAGGAATGCGTCAAATGGACTCAAGACGGCAAGAACCTAGCTGGTGGCGCGGTTTTAACCACATCGAAATGCATGATGACAGAATCCTGCTCTTTGCTGATTCGCTACTTCCTGGAATACACACACACCGCTATTTGGCCAGGGCTTTGACCCCTGGTATTTTCCAAGCGCCTGGTACAAAAGTCGAAGAAATGTACTCACCTGAGGTTTTCGGACGGAGTTCAGAATTAAACATCAAAGTAAAAAAATAATTTTCATGAAAAAAAAGATCTTTTTCAGTTTGCTGGCTCTCCTTCTCTTCTTCATCATATCTCTCCATCTCCCCATCCCTAAGCAAAAACTCAATCCTGCACCAGTTCTATCTCTACGCATTTTGGATAGAGGTAACAATCTCCTGAGAGAAGTTTTATCTGACGAAGGAGGGCGGTGCCGATGGGCGGAAATCGAAGAGATTTCACCAGATCTACTCCTAGCCACAATTGCCGCTGAAGACAGGCGATTCTTCCGGCATCGGGGAATCAGCATTCCCGCTATAGCCAGGGCGACCTTCCAAAATCTCAATTCCTGGCACGTTGTTTCCGGAGCCTCAACTATCTCTCAACAGCTCATCCGGAACATCTATCATTTCCGGAGAAATATTTTTTCTAAATTACATGAAGCCTGGTTGGCAATACGCCTTGAGCACACCCTTTCGAAAAAAGACATCCTCGTGCAGTACCTGAACCGGATCAGCTACGGAAACCAGGCCTATGGCATTGAAGCAGCAGCTCAACTCTACTTCGATAAAACAGCAAAAATGCTCAGTCTTGCTGAATCTGCATTTCTCGCTGGGATTCCACGAGCGCCCTCAATTCTTAATCCTTATTCTGCATTTGATCTTTCTGTTAAAAGACAGCGATTGATCCTTCATCAAATGCTTGCCCTAAGATTTGTCGATCTTCCAAAACTCAATCGAAGCTTGGATGAACAGCTGCAGTTGATTCCAAACTCAAAAAAGTTTAGAGCTCCCCATTTTTGTGATTATATACTCAGCCAATTCTCCTACGCAGAAAGACAACAGTTGAGTATCATCAGGTCGACGTGTGATTATTCTCTCCAGAAAAAAGTTGAAATACTGGTCAAAAATCATGTCAATGCCTTAAAGGATAGCGGAATCACCAACGCTTCTGCGGTCATTATAGATAACTTTTCCGGTGAAATCCTAAGTTTGGTCGGCTCTAAGGATTTTTTCGCCTCTCAAGATGATGGGCAGGTCAACGGTGCCATATCTCTTCGTCAACCCGGCTCCGCACTCAAACCTTTTACATACGGTTTAGCTTTAGAAAGGGGGATGACGGCAGCAGCGATTATTGATGACAGACCTATTCAATATTCCACGCCTAAAGGAACGTACATGCCAAGAAATTACGACAAAAAATTTCATGGGCAGGTAAGATTAAGAACGGCCCTGGCATGCTCATACAATGTTCCTGCTGTCCGTGTTCTCGAATCTCTAGGCCCTGAAGCGCTGTACCTGCAGCTTAAAGACATGGGCTTTAACAGCTTAAGCCAGGGGCCAGGTTATTATGGAATCGGACTAACTTTAGGAAATGGAGAAGTGACCCTCCTCGAACTCGTTCAAGCCTACTCCTCATTGGCAAGAGGAGGAAAATGGTTGGAATCCACAGCTATCCTTCAAGTTTATGATTCCGAAAACACATCTAAAATGACTCAAGGAATCAGGAAGACAAAAAATGTGTTTTCACCTCAAGTGTCCTATATTCTGACACATATCTTGTCCGATCAAGATGCACGTATTCCTGCTTTTGGGTACAATTCATCTTTAGCTCTCCCCTTTCCATGTGCTGTCAAAACCGGAACATCAAAAGATTTTCGAGACAATTGGACAATCGGGTACACGCCAAATCACACCGTTGGTGTTTGGGTCGGAAACTTTGATGGGAGCCCCATGTTTAATGTTTCAGGGGTGACAGGATGTGGACCTCTTTTTCGAGATATTTTTCTGACACTGCAAAATAATATTCGAGAACAAGAATTTACAAAAATCGAAGGGATTATTGAAATCGATATTTGCCCGGAATCTGGAAAACTTGTCGACAAAAACTGCCCAGGAACCATGACAGAAATATTCATTACAGGCACCGAACCAAAAATAAAATGCACCCATCATCAACACGTTTACCTTTCACAATCATCAGAATCTAAAACCGCTCAAATGGATTTCCCGGCCACAGATTTAGCCATCACATATCCCAGGAATGGGGATGTGTTTAAGATTGATCCTGTTTTAAGGCGCAGCTACCAGACAGTTCGGTTTGTTGCCTCTGTCCCCAAAGAATTCCCTATTGACCGGTTCGAATGGTGGATAAACGGGAAGAAAAAATCAGAAACGGGCACACAGTCTCCATATTCCTGGAAACTTCAACCTGGATTGTATACAATTACTGTTCTTGCAAGAAGCGAAAACAGGGTGATAAAAAGCCGCCCCGTTTTCATTCGAGTATTGCTATAACCTGGATTATTCATGTTAATATCATTGAAGATGAATCAAGGTGTCGACAGCTTTTATAAATAATTCAGGATAGGAGAGCTGACCATGAAGAGACGACAAGCTCTGCTGGCACTAGGAAGCCTGGCACTTGCCGGACCTAGCCTAATCTTTTGTAAAAAAGGATCACAAACCATGAAAACTGAAATCAAAACCGAAAATGCTCCCAAGGCCATTGGTCCCTACTCCCAGGCCATCGAAGCAAACGGATTCATCTTTGCATCCGGTCAGATTCCCATCGATCCAACCTCGGGGGAACTTTTGATGGGGACAATCGAAGAGCAAACCCGTCTGGCTTTAAATAATCTGAAAGCTGTTCTTGAAGCCGGGGGGAGTTCTTTTGACAAAGTTGTGAAATGTTCCGTTTTTCTCGAGGATATGGATGAATTCACGCGTATGAACGGTGTCTATGCAGAATTTTTCAATTCCCCCTACCCCGCACGTGCAGCCGTACAGGTGGCACGCCTCCCAAAGGACGTGAAGGTCGAAATCGAAGCCATTGCTATCAAGTAGAGATATTTCAAGTTCATGCCGATGAGTGATAAAATTCGGATCGGCATAGATACGGGTGGGACGTTTACCGATTTTGTTTTTTTTATAGACGGCCAACTCTCAGTTAAAAAAATCCCTTCTACTCCGCACAATCCAGCCCTAGCCATTTTGTCCGGAATTGAAGATTATTTAAAAAGATCACCCTCCGTGTTCATCATCCACGGCACAACCGTCGCCACCAATGCC
>CAZEWV010000052.1:9500-11600 GCA_964516025.1 uncultured Eubacteriales bacterium | reverse complement strand
CGTATCGACTATGATCATTTAGATGTTTCGGATATCATGGACCAGATTAAAAAAAAGATAGACGCCCGCCCCAAGGATGAATTGGTCAGTCCAACCTCGGATGAGAAGCCGCCGCCGGAGTCCCCTTTAAATCCTCCCGAGTTAGAAAAAAGTGGTCCTTCTCCATCAAAAGCAAAGAGACTGCTGCTCAAACTCATGAAACCATTTTCTCCGATTATTAAACTGCTGGTACTGCCCGTCCATCAGGAATTAAGAGAGACGATCTGTACTTTGGACAGAACCAACAAAAGATTGGACTTATTGAGCAATTTTCTTAACGGTGCTCTCGATGAAGTCAAAACAAATCTGAGCCAATTCAACAGCGAGACAAACTTGAGGGTTGACCTGGCATTTGAAGATCTCACAAGGGCTAAGGAGTATGCCAAACTTCTCCATAATCTTTCTCATAATATCGTTGTGGAAATGACCAAGTTAAAAATTGAAGAGGAAAACCTCAAAATCAGGATCCGGATTCTGGAGAAGGATTTTGAGCATTTAAAAAGTAGGGAAAAGGCACTGGAGTCTCGGGTCAATCAATGAAACTTGCCTTCGTTGTTCAGCGCTACGGACTCGACATCAATGGAGGAGCCGAGCTGCACTGTCGTTGGGTGGCCGAACACATGAAAAAGTTCTGTGATGTTGAGGTCTTGACTACCAGGGCCTTTGACTATATCACATGGAAAAACCATTTTCCTCAGGGAGAGGAATATATAAACGAAATTCCAGTCAAAAGGTTTTCGGTCAACCGTCCTAGGAATCCGGAGAGGTTTGGAAAAATCCAGGATTTTATTCTTGAAAACGAACACAAAGAGAATGATGAGCTGCGGTGGCTTGTGGAAGAAGGACCCGTCTCTTCTTCTTTGATCCAATACATAAAGGACCATGAATCTGATTATGATTATTTTATCTTTTTTAGCTACAGGTACTACCTTTCTTTCTGGGGAATAGATGCTGTACCTCATAAAAGTATTCTAGTTCCTACAGCCGAACATGATCCTGTTATCCATCTTAAGATATTCAAGGATCTTTTCCGGAAACCGCAGGCTTTTGTTTACAATTCCGTAGAAGAGCGTGAAATGATCCAATCCCTCTCTCAGAATGAAGATGTGATGGGTGATGTTGTTGGAGTGGGGACCGAGATCCCAAGGGAGTTTAAAACGGAAAAATTCAGAAAAAAATACCGAATCCCCGGGCCTTATATTATCTATGTAGGCCGTATTGAAATAAACAAAGGCTGTGACGAATTGTTTGACTTTTTTCTCCAGCTTAAAGAGAAATCAGATAGTGATGTCAAATTGGTTCTCGTCGGCAACACAAAACTAAAAATTCCTTCTCACTCTGATATTTTTTACCTCGGTTATACATCCGAAGAGGAGAAATTCTCTGCGCTTCACGGAGCCGAATTCTTAATCATGCCTTCGTTTTTTGAAAGTCTGTCCATGGTCACACTCGAAGCCTGGGCGATGGGAAAACCTGTCCTTGCCAACGCCAGGTGCACGGTGCTGAAAGGGCAGTGTTTGAGGAGTAATGCCGGGCTCTTTTATAAAAACTATGAAGAATTCAGTTTGGCCTTCCATTTGCTCTTGTTTTCAGAGCGTCTTAGGAAAATCATGGGGACAAACGGGCAAAAATATTTCAATCAGAACTATACTTGGGAAGTTATAGAGAAAAAGTATCTCTCCCTTCTGGACAGACTCCGGAAGAGGTCGGCATGAAAATCCACCAGTTTGCAACGTCTCTGACATACGGGGATGCCATCTCCGACGAAATGCTTGAGATCCAGGCTGTTCTTCAGGAAAAAGGATTTGAATCAGAGATTTTTGTCCGGTTTTTTGAGCCCCGCATGGCCAAGTATATGCACGATTATAGAGAGTATAAAAAGTACAGTTCTTTGGACAATATTGTTATATTCCACTTTTCCATTGGATCGCCTGTGTCTAAGATGTTCTTCCGGATTCCTGACAAAAAGATCATGATCTACCACAATATCACGCCCTATAAATATTTTCTGGACTATCACAGGATTCTGGCCAGAGAATGTTACAAGGGACGGCTGGAGAT
>CAZEWV010000052.1:0-9400 GCA_964516025.1 uncultured Eubacteriales bacterium | reverse complement strand
ATCCTGGCCGGGGATTTCAGAGGGCAGGAACGGTATTATGCCGCCCTGCGAAACCTTGTTGATACACTCGAAGTGGAGGATGTGGTTTTCACCGGGCATATCGATTTCCCTGAACTGGCTACTTTTTTTAAAATGGCTCATGTCTATCTCAGCATGAGTGAGCATGAGGGATTTGGTGTCCCTCTTTTAGAGGCGTTCTACAGCCGGATGCCCGTACTCGCTTTTGCTGCCGGAGCCGTAGAAGAAACAATGAACTTGGGAGGACTTTTGCTCAGGGAAAAGGATTTATTTAAAACGGCTGTTGTTTTAGACAAACTGGAGAAAGACAAGAGTTTTAGGGGAAATGTTTTAAAGAATCAACTCAAAGCACTGGAGAAATACAGGAGAGAAAATGTGAGCCGGATACTTCTGAAGCATATTGAAGGAGTCGGATAAAAATGAGAATTGATCAGCTCATTCCCGCATTTCATCAGGGCGATGCGATTGGGGATACAGCCTATCACATGAAGCAGTTTTTCCTGTCTCAGGGATTTCAATCCGAAATCTACTGTTTATCTAGGGACCTGGGCTTGGAAAGGGACTCACGGTTGTTTGATGAATTTCCAGCCCCATCTTCTTCCGATGTGACGCTTCTTCATTTTGGTCTGCCTTCACCTTTGACCAAAGCACTCCGTGATGTGTCAAGCCGAAAAGTGATCATCTACCACAACATCACTCCCAGTAAATTTTTCCGGGATTACAGCGAAGAGATGGTGCGGATCACGGATATCGGACGGAAAGAGCTGAAGACCCTCGTGCCTCATGTTGAACTGGCGTTGGCCGATTCGGAATTTAACAGGCAGGAACTCGAAGATTCTGGATTCAGGGATACGGATGTTCTTCCACTTTTTGTTGATTTCTCCAAGTACAACAAACCCATAGATCGAATGACATATGATCTTTATAAAAATGGGAGGACGAATATTATGTTTGCGGGCAGGGTGGTCCCGAATAAAAAAATTGAAGATCTGATTAAGGTTGTCTTTTACTATAAGAAGTATATATCCCCTCTTGTGCGCTTGATCGTTGTTGGGAAAACATCTTCTCTTCCGGGGTACTACAAAGGTCTTATCCAGCTTGCGGATGAGTTCTATCTGAAGCCGGAGGAGATCCTATTTACCGGACACATCCCTGATGAGGAGATGTTTGCGCTGTATAAGGCTTCAGATGTTTTTCTCTCACTCAGCGAACACGAGGGATTTGGTCTGCCATTTATTGAAAGTCTTGTCTTTGACCTGCCCGTTATCGCCTATGACTGCACGGCTGTCTCTTCTACTCTGGATGGGGCAGGAATCTTGGTCAAAAATAAAAAAATCGAATATATTGCCGAACTGATCGAAAGGATTACTAGTGATTCCGGACTCAGGGAGAAGGTTATCGATGGCCAGCGCCAGAGACTGAAAAGATTTCAGGAGATGAAGCTGGATGAATTTTTACTAAAAAGTTTAAAAGGATTGCTCTTTTGAAAATTGCTTTTGTTATTCAGAGGTATGGCAAAGATGTCATGGGGGGATCTGAACTTCACTGCCGCCAGGTTGCCGAGAAATTATCTGCTCGAGGACACGACTGTACCGTATTTACGACGGCAGCAAAAGATTACATCACCTGGAAAAATGAGTACTCACCAGGGAAGACCATCCTCAATGGTGTGAATATTGAACGTTTCCCTGTTATCAAAGAGAGGGATATTCAATCCTTCAATGAGTATTCAGACTGGATTTTTTTCAGCAGACACACTCACGACGATGAAATCCAATGGATGCGCAGGCAGGGTCCGGAAAGCCTTGAGCTAATACAGGCTTTAGAGAAGGACCAGAACAATTTTGATATATTCATATTCTTTACTTATCTCTATTACAATACGTTTTGGGGACTTCCAAAAGTAAATAGAAAGAAAGCTCTGGTCCCTACGGCGCATGATGAACCTGCTTTGCATCTTGAAATTATGAAAAATGTTTTTGCTTCTCCAGATGCCCTCGTCTTCAACACCGAGTCAGAAAAAACCATGCTTGCCAAACGATTTTCTTTTGAGGGCAAGTATCAGGATATTGTGGGGGTCGGCGTGGATCTGCCGAAGATTGTGGATGTTGCCTCATTTTACCAGAAATACGGGGTGTCCTCCCCGTTTATCCTCTATGCCGGACGAATCGAGAAAGGAAAGGGGTGCGAAGAACTCGTCCAATACTTTTTAAAGTACCACAAGAAGAACAAAAAACTTTCTCTTATCCTTGTCGGGAAGCTGATGATGGAACTTCCCGCACATCCTCAAATCAAATGTTTGGGATTTGTCTCTCCTGAAGATAAGGATGCGGCCATGGCTTCTGCTCTGGTCACTGTCCATCCCTCCCATTTTGAGAGTCTCTGCATGGCCGCATTGGAGTCCATGGCCATTCGGACTCCAATCCTGGTGCAAGGGCAGACCGATCCATTGAAGCAGCACTGTCTGAAGGGAAATGGGGGCTTGGCGTTTTCCAATTACGATGAGTTTGAAGCCATGTTGGATTTATTCCTTTCAAATCCGCACTTGCGTCAAGTCATGGGTGAACACGGCCGCAGATATGTGCAGGAAAACTATTCCTGGAAAAGAGTCATCGAGAAATACGAGCGGATGTTCAAACATTTCTCATAGAAAAATCGACTAAATTCATTTATAATAATAGTTTATATTGAGGAATTTAAAAAAGATCGCATGGCATTTATCAATTACACGAATAAAAAGATTGCCATAAAGATTGTCTATTATGGTCCCGGCTTAAGCGGAAAAACAACCAATCTCAAATATATCTTCACAAAAATCGATCCTCAATCCCGAGGAGATTTTATCTGCTTGGAAACGGATGCCGAAAGGACGTATTTTTTTGATTTACTTCCCATAAAAGCAGGATTGATAGGGGATTTTCAGGCTCATTTTTCTCTCATGACAGTTCCAGGTCAGGTGTTCTATGAAGCCTCCCGCAGAAGTGTTCTGAAGGGAGCGGATGGTGTGGTGTTTGTTGCAGATTCTCAGGTGCCGCTGCTGGATTCCAACCTGGAAAGTTTTGATGGGATGAGGAAAAACTTGCTGGCTTTTAATTTGGATCTCAACACAATTCCCCTTGTCTTTCAGTACAATAAACGCGATTTGGATAATCTTATTCCCCTGGAGACCTTCAACAATCTCCTTAATCCAAATGGGCGTCCATTTGTTGAGGCTTCGGCTATCAATGGAGTTGGTGTATTCGAAACGCTGCGAGAGATTGCAAAAGTCAGTGTCCCAATAATCAAAGAAAAAGTGATGGGCAAAGAGAAAGAGCCTGAAGTGACAGAAGCCATACAGGTCGGAGTTGAATTTGTTTCCAATAAAAAACTTTCACCCATGCAATTAACCAAATTAAAACTCGAAACCAGGGATGAAGTGGACGAGAATGTAGAAAAATTGACCCGGAAAGTTACTTCCGGAAAAGATCAACTCGAATAGTCTGGTTTGATTTAATTCCACATGAAAACCTTCTTTTATCCGATTCGTTTTATTTTCTGAAAAAAAAAAGAATCGACTTACGTCTATTATTAGGGACAGAAATGCTCTATAAAATTTCGAGTGCATCTCTAAGAGGTATAGATGCCTATCTTGTGGACGTTGAAGTTGATGTGTCTTATGGAATACCGGCCTATATTACAGTCGGTCTTCCTGATGCCGCTGTCAGAGAGAGCAAGGAGAGAGTCAAGGCGGCATTAAAAAACTGCGGGTACAAATATCCTCCTCGAAAAATCATCATCAATTTAGCCCCAGCGGATAGAAAGAAGGAGGGATCGGCTTTTGATCTTCCCATTTCTTTGGGACTTGCTGCCCATTTGGACGCCTTCCCTGCTGAGAGACTCAGAGATTATCTTTTTTTAGGAGAACTGGCATTAGATGGGAGTCTCAAAGCGGGAAAGGGAATTCTCTCGGCCGCACTTTTAGCCAGAGAAAAAAGTTTCAAGGGGATTGTGATTCCTGAGACTAACCGCAAGGAAGCAGCGCTTGTGCAGGGAATAGAGGTTTACGGTCTGGCCAACCTTCCTCAGGTCGTTCGACTTCTGGACAGTCCGGATTCGGTCTCTCCATCAAAATTTTCTCCTCAGGAACTTCGGATACATCCTGATTATAATGTTGATTTTCGGGACATCCGGGGCCAACAGCATGTCAAACGGGCTCTGGAAGTGGCTTCGGCTGGAGCCCACAATGTTTTAATGATTGGTCCGCCCGGTGCAGGAAAGACGATGCTGGCCAGGTGTTTGCCAACGATTTTGCCTCCAATGACCTATGAAGAGATTATCGAAGTCACACAGATCTACAGCGCGTCCGGCCTTCTGAAAGATGGGGGAATCATTACAGAAAGAGCCTTCAGGTCTCCACATCATACCATTTCCGATATCGGGTTTATCGGAGGAAGTGCCATTCCCAGGCCGGGTGAAGTCAGTTTATCTCATCATGGCATTCTGTTTCTCGATGAGCTCACAGAATTTAGGAAGAATGCGCTGGAAAGTTTGCGGCAGCCGGTAGAAGATGGACAGGTGACAGTGTCAAGAGCATTGATGTCGGTCACATTTCCTTCAAGTTTCATGCTGGTTTGCGCTATGAATCCATGTGAAAATGCATTGTCAGCATCACTCTCTTCAGGGGAAGAATGTACGGAGAGCCAGAGAATCCGCTATTATTCCAAGATCTCCGGTCCGCTTCTCGACCGCATAGATATCCAAATAGACGTGCCAAAAGTCGAGTTTAAAGAAATAATTTCAAAAACTTTGAGTGAAACTTCTGCCGTCATAAGAACAAGAGTTCAGAGGGCCAGAAAAAAACAACTCAAAAGATTTCGGTCAAGAAAGATTTACCGCAATGCACAGATGAGTACAAGAGAAGTGAAAATGTTCTGCCCGGTTGGCAAAGAGGGAAAAGAGTTGTTGGAAATGGCTGTGACAAAATTGGGATTCAGTGCGAGAGCTTATACTCGAGTTTTAAAAGTGTCACGAACGATCGCCGACCTTGAAGGGCAGAAGGATATTTGCGCAACCCATATCTCAGAGGCGATCCAGTACCGCATGTTAGACAAATACTTTTAACTTTGTACAATCTTCCCATGTGTTCCTGCTAATTCTTTGATTTAATCCGAGTCTCAAAAAGTTTTATAAATTATTTTAGAGGATTTCATCAAGCCTAAAAAGAACTTAAATGAGAAAATTCCTATATACAAAGCGTCTATTTATAATATAGATAGGGGGAGTATGCTTCTGGAATTTTAACTTTTCATCGTTATAAAAGAAAGTGGTTAGCTGTTGGAGAGAAAGTTGGATCACAGAATTAAATCAATAATTGAATTTATAAAGCTAATATAAACAAAAAACTATCTCTAATGGATTTATCAAATATTTTTGATATAAGTTATTGTCACTTGTCACTTTTATTTAAAAAAGAAACAGAGATGACATTCTCTGAATATTATCGATCATTAAGAATAAGATATGCGAAAATCCGATTAAGGAGAAGTTATTTAGACATAAAAGAAATATCATATAGTTTGGGTTATTCAGATCTATCTCATTTTTACCGTGATTTTGAGAATTTAGTTAAAACAACTCCTCGTGAATTTAGAAAATCTAGAGAGAGTAATAATGTTCGAAAATATGTTGAAAAAATCCCAAAAAAATACAATACACCAAAAAAATGGATAATAGATAATTAATTTATTCAATTAACAAAGCTTTAAAATAATTGAAACGTTTGTTATAAAAAAATCAGTGATTAATATAAGCAAGAAAAAAAGAATAGAAAGGACTTCATGAATATTTTCCATATTGTTAAATAAAAACAATTCAACAAAAAATGACGCAGTGATTAAAGGTGGTTTATCTGGGAAATAATTACAGATAGAAATAGAGTCATTAGAAGTTACCATTATTGTATGATTAGATACATTTTCCGGGAAGGTTGATGGAAAGTTTAGATAAGTTTTTCAAATCAAAGTATTTATATTTTATTGCACGATTTATCGTAGGCGGTACGTTTATTTACGCAAGTATGGATAAGATCGCAAACCCAAATGAATTCGCTGTAATTGTCGCGAACTATAATATTCTCCCTCATAAAATTGTTAATACATTTGCTTTCATTCTTCCTTTATTCGAATTAATATTTGGAATATTTCTTGTCATCGGTTTGTTCATAAAGACTATTGCATTAGCTTTCTCTGTAATTCTTTTTGCGTTTATCATCGCAATCGTATTTTTATCTATTAATGGCTCTCTGGAAAACTGTGGTTGTTTTTCGACGTCCTCAGAGGCGGTAAAACAATCACCCTTCCTATTAATAGGGCGTAACTTATTATTGATCATTATTTGTATTTACGTATTTCTTCACAATAAAGCTTCTGCCACAACTGATTTAAGGATCCATCCATGAATAAAGAAAAAATGCTCTTTAAAGTTATTGCTGGTTTGGGGATTTTAATTTTAGCTATGTTTTTTATCAGCATTAAAAGAAAACAACCTAAATCGGAAAAATCTATAGCATGGTGGCCAAATTTCACGACAACAGATATCGACGGCCGGATTATTAGAGGAAAAGATAATAATAAAAGAATCCGCTATGTTCAGTTCCTGGGGGCAATAGATAATAACAATCTCATGTTGTTGGAGAATGTTTATAGGGAATGGGCAGATAAGATAGATATCTTTATTTTCATTAAAAACGAAATGTTATTTCGCAAAAGAGCGTCATCTGATTTCTCTAAAGCAATAATAATAAAGGACGAATTTATTAAGATGTCAGATATTTTTAAATCATCGAAATATGGTAATCATTATTTATTTGGAGAGAAAGGAAATGCTGTATTCTTAGCAGAAAATCATATTGGCTATGACTTTGGTATTGTTCGGGCGTTACAGCAATTTGTGAACAAAAGACATTTTCGGATTGCCGATTTTATACAGGAAAACAACAATCTTGAAAATTATCCAGAATTTATTCAGGCTAAGAATGCAATAAAAAATATGCGGGGAGAATATTTAATTGTAGGATTAATCTACTTATTCTGCGATTCCTGTGCATCTGGTCCTCTCGTCGCAAACTTTCAAAGATTTCATTCCTTATCTGATGGAAAAACTTCTTTTCTTTTAATACTATCTCGAGAACAGCGAGAATCGGAATTGGACTCTTTTAGATCTCAACTCGGTTTAGATTTTCCTGTCGTCATCGCAGATCAGAGATTAAATAACAAATGGGAGAATTTAATGAAAATATTCTCTAGAAATACGTTTACTAATATTGTCTTTGCTATAGATCGTACAGGTAAAATAGTTAAAGTCCTCGATCCAAGTTGCCCAGCATGTCAGAGGCCTTTCTGGGATTGGATTCAAAACCACACATTTGAACAGGAAGGTTACTAATGAAAAGACTCATTAATTGCTTAGTTTTATTAGTCGTTATGCTATTGTCTTTTGTTGAGGCACAAAGTGGAATTCAGTCCCAAACTGACCGCGATCGAAGAGCATTGGCAGAAATCCGAAAAATCAAACCTCCTGCCAGTGCCATTGAGTTAAAGATGATTCTCAGTTTCCCAAATGCAGAAGATGAAAATGGCGAATCTTATCTATGGCAACAACATTCCTTTGTCCGGAATTCTAGAGGCAATTATTACATTACTGATACAAAAGCAAATGCTGTAGTTATATTCGATTCATCGGGAAAATATTTAAGAAGGTTTGGCAAGCTTGGTCAGGGACCCGGAGATTTATCAATGCCAATGATGATTCAAATATTCGAAAATCTTCTTGTTGTATATGAAGCTGGGAATAGACGACTCCAATATTTTAACTTTCAAGGCATAAGTCAAAAATCATTTCGATTGTTTAAATCTTATGGCTCTCTTGTTTTAATTCAGGATGGACGAGTGATTGGCCCGCCTTTTTTTGTTAATAAAAAGGACAAAACAAAGTTGGTCGAAGTTCTATCCCCTGAAGGAAAAATTATTAACATGTTTGGAACTCCTATTGAATTCAAATGGAAACAATATTTCATGAACGAAAGAAAACTATTGATTAATTCAAATAATGAATTAGTACTAGTCTTTCACTACCTGCCCATTCTCCAAAAATATTCACTAGATGGACGTCTTCTCAAAGAAGCAAAATTGGAAACAGAATTTTCATTAAAAAAGGAAATCATTAATCGACGTAGAAATTCGTATTTGCCTGAAAAAAGAGTTGGATTGTATCCGATATTCAATGATTTTGGGATAATTGAAGATATAATATATTTGATTAACTTTAATCCTCCCAATCTTTGGATTTGGGCTGTTGATAATAATTTTGCTGTTATAAATACATATTGGGCGCCAGTTGGAGAGAAATTTGTTATCTATGATTTTCTACCGGAGAGAGAAAACAATCAAATTAGCTTCAATATACTTGCCATAGCAAGTGATTCGGGGGCGAAAATCTATGTTTTTGCCCCAAAAACAAATTAGGAGGTTTTATCATAACTAAAAAGAACAAGGTTCTCTTCACTGTTGTTCTGATGCTGTTGTGTTTTGCGGTCTTGCAGGTCAGCGCAAGGTGGGATTGCGAGGATCAGGGTGCTAATTGCGTCGGCTTGTGTTACTGCGAAGGAGAGGTATCATCGATGGGGGGAGATCCATGTTGCTTCAAATGAAAGCTTAATGTGTGCGAGGGGACCGTTTGCAACAGGATAAAACGCAAACAATCGGGCGGCGGGGATGGATGGAAGAGGAATGCAAAGGGGAAAAGAAGTTCAAGGATCTTTTCTCCCTAATGGACTTTAGACACTGTGTTTCCAAGAACATGGATGACATTCAGGGGAAAATCAAAAAAAAGCTTTGCTGCCTGGATAATATATGGCGCTGCGGAGCCACTGTCTGAGCGTCGAGGAAAGCTTCGCATTTTAGAAGAAATATCTTCGTCCTCTGGTTGAGTATTTTCCAGCTCTTCATTTCAGGGAAAAGCGAACTCGTGTCAGAAATGACAGCAGGGTCACACATCTTCTCTCGGGATGAGATGGTCACAACTGTCATCTTGGACCTGCTCTTCCATAAATCTCATCTCTTTAACATTGACTTTCAAAGCTATCGACTAAAGAACATCGATGCTATGTTCTCAGCTCCACCACGGAAAGAGGGAAGTTAAACAAGAATTAATAAGGCAAGGGAAACTCATCACAAGTAACTCGTAAAACAATACGCCGAATTACCTCGTTATGGTACACGCCGCTTGACATTAGGTGCTACAATCGGATGCTTGTAAATAACTGTATATAAATGAATTAAGAGATGTTTAAGTAATTACTCAATAACTTGTGGCCGAAGGGGAAGCGCGAGGGGATGAAGAAGTG
>CAZEWV010000051.1:0-11622 GCA_964516025.1 uncultured Eubacteriales bacterium | reverse complement strand
TTTATGTTTAACATGAGAATGAATAGCCCGCCCATGAATGCGGCATTGAAAAAAATCGAATAAATGAAATTGATAAAAGGGATGAATCCGACAATAAAAGAAATGAGGAAGATTATAGAGAATCCCCCGATGGCAGGCACAGGAAATTCTCTTATTCCATCTGCGCCATCGTTGATACACTTAGTAATCGAGAAAGTTTTTCCATTCATTAAATTAATTTACAAGCTGCTTTGCAATCCAAATAAGAGGCTTAAGCCCCTCTCTTACGACTCTCTTTAAATACTCTCTACGGCGAATGATATCAGCCAACTTAGGGCTGTACCGGTAATAAAGCCGCACAAACATTCGGCCGATCGCATTTGTCATTAAGTACTTATCCCTGAAGGCAGAGAGAGTCTGGACTTCCTCAGCCATCACCGAACCGAAACAAGCTGTGGCAATAAAGCAGTTCCCTCCGCCTTCGGTGTCTCCACTGCCGGTTCCGCCGCCGCCTCCGCCGCCTCCAGACGCTACTGTCGCAAAGCTCCAACTGTATTCAGAAGCGATGGCATTATCTGCTTTATCCTTTGCTTCTGTCGTAATCTTAGCTGTATATGGTGTGCTGTTAGCAAGATTACTTGAAGGATTAAAGGTGGCGGTTCTGTTGCTGTAACTCACGGAACCTATAATATTGCTTCCGCCTGTGCTAACGGTAAACGTATCTGTTGTAATGGTTGAAGAATTCATCGCTTCTGAAAAAGTGGCGGAGATGGAGGCATTAACAGCCACCTCAGTGGCATTAGCCGTAGGGCTTGTGGTGCTTACCGTAGGCGCCGTAGTGTCCTCAACCCTCTCAAAGTAGCACAGTTTCGGGTCAGAAAAGCCGTAACCGCTTACGATTTTTTTGCCATCATCAGAAATGCGCACTGCCATCACAGAATCCTTATGACCACCTCCATCCGGCCAGGGAACAGATTGAACAGGACCGAAGTGACGCCACAGCATGTTTCCCTCAGAATCAAATAAAATCGTGCTGTAATTTACCCCTCCGACGACAATGTATTTCCCGTCGGGCGTTATGTCAACGGCATTATGTCCTCCGACTCCGGCTGTAATGTAATCTCTCTCTCCTCGTAAATAGCTGTACCACTGGATTTCTCCCTCTCCGTTGTAGCAGTGAACGGAGCCCCAAGTGGTTAAGACAACCACGACTGATCCATCCGCAGACATTGCCCCGTAGGTTGTAACTCTTATCTCTTTTCTCCACAGCACGTTTCCGTTGCCGTCAAACATCGACACGCAATCGCCCTTGTCGACCGCCATGAAACGCGACTTATCAGAACTGGGACATATCACAAAGGGTGTGTAAGTGATGTAGCTATGCCAGACCCTATCGCCATTCAGTGTAAAAAGGTGAGGATAACCTCCAACAAAAACATGCTGGCCATCCTCGGTAAAGCCCGTTATCCGAACAAATCTGTCATCCAAGTTATCCTTCCACTTTTCCGCTCCGGTGAGGGCATCGTAGAGGACAAACCTTACATTATCTTCAGAAGGGCCTGTGGCAATGTATTGATTGTCAGGTGAAAACTTTATATCTCCTCCCAGTCCTAGTCCTAAGGACTTCTTCCAAATTTCATTGCCCCCGGCATCCCACAGGTAACGATTATTAAGGGTCCCCTTTGAATGTGTGTTACACGCGACATAAAGACCATCCCTTGTAACATCAATGGACCAGCTCTGGTCAGGCACGGATTTTGACCAGAGAATATTCCCCTCGCTGTCTAAAAAGGATATTATTGAAGGGAACGTCTCAGGGTCACCCGGATCGGGATGTTTCCCCATTGCCATGGCAAAGCGGTCCCATGCATCCGTAACGGCGATCTTCCAGACCCCGGGTTCTGAAAGAGGGGTTTCCCATTTGAGCTCAAAATTCACCGGATCTTCCAGAGGGGTCAGGCTTATATCGAGCATTACGGGGCTGCCATTGTGAGGTTTCACATACTCGTTATGCACGTAAGTCTCATATCCCTCCTTCTGCACAACCATCCTGAATCCTGAAACTGTAAAATGTGGTGAGTAGTGGGAGTTTACCGTGTCTATGTCCCAACACCACTGTTCGTAAATGCCTGTAGAATCAGTTACCTGCACCATATCATAGGGCATTAGTCTAATCGTTTGCCCAATCCAGAGAAAGACCTCGGCTTCTGAAACCGCACTGCCCGTAACAGCATCGGTAATAGTGCCTTTAACAATGGCGTTACCTTCGTATCCTCTCATTTCTATTTGGGGATACGTTATTACGGTGATCGTAAAGGACAGGGATTGCCCAGTCTCTTTGGATGTGACCTTGAAGGTGAAATCAGTCTCCATTTCTTCTGCCAAATCTAAATTATATACAGTTCGCCACATGTACTTCAGATCACCCTCTTCTCCAGGTGCAAGCCGGATGTGACCGGCATCTCTATCTACAAAAATCCAATCATCAGACACTTCCGAGGTCAGTTCAAAATCAAATTTATCCTCACTGCTTCCCAAGTTCTTTACGGTTGCCCAGAGGAAAATGAATTGAAAATCTTTGATATATAAGTATTTATCAGAGCTCAGGTTGACCTCGAAGAAGGAGTTTGAAACGGTGAAGGGGTTTCCCACCGGAATCGAACGTATGGGCACGTCATCAATGAAATTATCGGGTGAGACAGTTTGCTCTCCCTGGGCTGTTCCGTCCGCTATACTGCTAGCGGCTGTATCTGCACCCACAAGAACCAGCAATCCAAAAACAACAACAGAGGATAGGCTGATGTATCCTGAAACCTTTAAAATTCCATTTATCCTTTTTATCATTTTTCCCCCTGTTGGTTTATTTGTAGATTTGATAAATCAAACTTCACTGCAGGAATTTGCTTTCTACTCATTTTTACTCAATTTCAACCCTATTGACTGCGGCGCTAACAATATTAAATTAAAGGAACACATCCAGTCAATAAAAGATTGGTCTGAAAGTGAATATATGATTTCTATATGAAGAATAAGAATTGACAGAACGAATAGAAAAACTATAATAGCAAGACAATTTTCATTACAGAGGAATATGATGAAAAAGAAAATATTATTTACACTGGCTCTTGTCCTGTCCTTAAATTTCTTGGCTGGAGAGATTTATAGTGAGCCGGGCGAGTTTACTCTGGCCCAAATTATCGACTTGTATAAACAAAACAATATAGATTTACAAATTCAACGCATTGAAGTTGATAATGCCGCTTCGCGAAAAAGAATCGTCCAGACCTGGGAGAATCCGGTCATTCATTATCTCCAGGAGGGGATCAATATTGGGGACAGAGAAAATCCTATAAGAGGGAGCGAGATTCAATTTTTTTTAGGAAAAAGGATCTCTCTCAGCGGTGACAAGACGCTCCAAATCAAACAGGCTAAAAGCGATATGGAGATCGCTTCGGATGATTATACTCTCACATTCTGGGATGGGCTGTTTTCTGTGAAAATGCTTTATTCTGAAATTCAATATTTAATGAAACGCCTGGATATATTGCTCTCTACCAAGGAAAAAGTTGACAGGCTAAAAAACATCATAGTTGCCAACTATGAACAAGGTGAGGTTTCCGCCATTGATCTTTCACGCATTGAAATTGTCTTAAAGGACTTAGCTCTTGAAAATAACGATGTAGAAAAACTAGTTGAACAAAAAAGAAGAGAGCTTATGACACATCTCGATATCCCTCAAGAATCTGAACCTTTAGCACTTTCAGCATCATGGGGGCAGATTATTCTCAAGGAAATAAAAGAAACGATTTTCAAAACCGCGATCGAAAACAATCCTCATCTGCAGCGGTTGGCCGATACGTATACAAGCAACGAGCTCCAGCTTTCCCTCGAAAAAAGAAAAATTATTCCCGATATTATGGCTGCTGGAGGGTATAAAAAGGAAGATAATTTTGATACGTACATATTCTCCCTTTCTATCGACTTTCCTATACTTAACCAACGCCGAGGGGAAATTGAGATTGCGAAGAATATCTTGATTCAGAACAAATTCCAGCAGAGGCAAGTTAAAAACGAACTTCTGGAAACTTTAGAAACGGAATATACGGAGTACTTAAAATCAACCGAACTTATCCGTCTTTTCCAGTCTAGGTATCTCCCATCTTCTGATAAGTTGGAAAATGCAAGCATAGCCGCCTACACGGGGGGCGAAATTGCGATCTTGACTCTGGTGGATGCGCTGCAGACAGCCTATCGAACACGGATTGAATTTATTGGCCTTATTCTGAAGAGTAATTCTGCGGTCTTTAGTATCGAAAAAATAACAGGGGAAGAATTGAACGTGGAGGAAAGATCATGAAGAGAAGAGTTCTATTGATCCTAGTGTTTGTCGTGATTCTAACCGCACTTGGATGTCAGACCAAAGACTCCCAAGAAGAGGTCGATCACTCGGTCGCTTTGACCCAATGGAGTGAAAAACTCGAGGTGTTCATGGAGTACCAGATGCCGGCTGCAGGAGAGGACATTTCCTTTGGTGTCCATTTAACGGATTTATCCGACTTCAAACCCATCCTGGAGGGCACTCTAGAACTTGAATTTACTCATGAAAACTCCGGACAGATTTTCACCGCCCGGGCAGAACAGCCGATTCGCGATGGAATATTTTCGCCCAACCATACTTTCGAAACACCCGGAATCTACCGGTTTGTCCTGAGTCTTGAATCCACAAAAATATCAGATAGGATGGACCTGGGGACGATCGAAGTCTATTCAAGTTTGCCTGATCTGGAAGAAGATGAACAAAGTTCCGGCGATGTTGTCTCCTTCTTGAAAGAACAACAGTGGAAGATGGATTTTGGAATCGAAACTTCCGGAAAACAGATTCTTACTCAGACCATCTCAGTCCCTGGAAAGATCGTTCCAACGGCTTACAGGATGGCTAAGATCAGTCCACCTCTGGATGGAAAAATTATGCTGGATCGAAAAATATCGCTTCCAAAGCTTGGAGATAAAGTTCAAGCCGGAGATGTGCTGGCGATCATCGAGCCTTCTCTTGACTCTTTCAGCAGCTCGGGAGAATACAAGATCGAACAGGAAAAAAGAAATTCTGAGGCCATGTTGAGTCTTGCACAAAAGGAACTCGAAAGGTTAAAAAAGCTCGATGCCAAAGATGCGATTCCCAAAAAGAGACTTTTAGAGGCAGAGACCGAACTCAATATTGCCCAGACAAATTACGAAAAGGCTCTGAGTCAAAAAGAAGGTTTTCAAAAAATCAAGCTTCAGCCGGGAGGTGGATCAGATAGCTCCTATTACTTTATCCGCTCTCCTATTTCCGGCCGTATTGTCGATCTCGACTACACCCTAGGAGAACAGGTGAATGCGGGCGAAGAGATTTTGACTGTATTGGATGACTCCCGGGTGTGGCTGGAGATATCTGTTTTTGAAGACGATATCTCGAAAATAAGAAATTCAAAAGGCGGATACTTTGTGTTTTCAGATAAGGAGAAAACATACAGTCTAGACAATTACGAGGGGAACCTTATCTTTTTTGGTTCGGTCATTGATGAGAGCAGCCGGACTGTAAAAATTATCTATGAAATCACCAATCCGGAAAAGGAATTTTTTGTGGGCTCTTTCATTACTGTTTATCTTAACACAGCAAAGACCACTGATACACTAGTTCTTCCGAAAAGCGCAGTTTTTGACTCTGGAGGTAGCAAGGTTTGTTTTGTTCAGCTTAATGGTGAGGCCTTTGAAAAAAGAGTCATCCAGCTTGGAATAGAGGGCCAGAATTTTGTTCAGGTCTTATCCGGGCTTCAGGAAGGAGAAAAGGTTGTCGTTGTGGGAGGATTTGCCGTTAAGTTGGCCGCGGAAGCCACGGGAAAAGATGTCGGTGAGGGACATTATCATTAAAACAAGGAAAACAGGTAATCATGTTCAGTAAAATCAACAAATGGGCCTTAGAGAACCGGGCGGTCGTCGTTTATCTATCCGCTATGATACTGATTTTGGGTGTGTATATTTCACTTAGAATTCCGGTTGATGTTTTTCCGGATTTGACGGCCCCAACCGTGACCATCCTGACCGAAGCCCATGGGATGGCCCCCGAGGAAGCCGAGCTATTAATAAGTTTCCCTATCGAGTCGGCTATGAATGGAGCGGCCAATGTCCGGAGGGTCCGCTCGATTTCCGCCATTGGTCTATCCATTGTCTGGGTGGAATTTGATTGGGGGATGGACACATATAATGCGCGTCAGATCGTCAATGAAAAACTGCAGCAAGTTGCGGCTCAGCTTCCTCCGGAAAGCGATCCTCCATTTATGGCTCCTATTTCGTCCTTGATGGGCGAGATGATGCTCATCAGCCTTTCCGGAGAAAATGTCTCTCCTATGGATCTCCGGTCGATCGCAGATTGGGAGATCAGGCGGCGGCTTCTTTCGGTCCGCGGTGTTTCTCAAGTGATACCCATCGGAGGCGACGTTAAACAGTATCACGTCACAGTTGATCCCTTAAAGATGAGAGAATATAAAATATCACTCCATCAAATTGAGACCGCTCTTGAGGACGCAAATGAAAATTCTGCCAGCGGGTTTACCGTTCAATCGGGGATGGAATATATTATTCGAGGGCTGGGTAGGATTCAAACTCTCGAAGACTTAAGAAATTCAGTCATAACGACCGTTGATTCAAAACCCATTCTTCTGAGACATATTGCGGAAGTTGATATCGGCCCAAAGATAAAAAGAGGCATGGCCTCTGTTAACAAAGAGCCTGCTGTGATTGTATCGATCATGAAACAGCCTGACATAAACACACTGAAGTTGACTAAAGAACTCAACATGATTTTGGATGATATCCAGGCTAAACTTCCCTCTAACATTCACATCAACAAGGAAATATTCAATCAGGCGGATTTCATCAATGTCGCCATTGCCAATGTCTTTCACGCGATCCGTGACGGAGCCATCCTGGTCATCATCGTGTTGTTTATCTTTCTATTTAATTTCAGGACTACATTCATATCCTCTATAGCCATTCCTCTGTCTCTGCTTTTGACAATATTTGTCATGAAATTGGCCAATATCACTATAAACACAATGACTCTGGGAGGAATGGCCATTGCCGTGGGGATCCTTGTCGATGACGCCATAGTGAGTGTCGAAAATGTCTTCAGGCGTTTAAAGCAGAACAATCATGCGCCAGAGGAGAAGAAAAAAAACGTTTTTCAGGTTGTGCTCGATGCTTCAAACGAAATCCGAAATCCCATTCTTTTTGCCACTCTTATAATTATCCTTGTCTTTGCCCCTCTTTTCTTCCTCAGCGGGTTTGAGGGGCGGCTACTGCGCCCTCTCGGGCTGACGTACATCATTTCGATCTTTGCCTCCCTGATTGTGGCCCTCACAATCACACCTGCATTGAGCTATTATTTTCTTCCCCGTTCAAAAGTGCTGAAGAAGAAGGAGGACACAGTCCTGATTAACTGGTTAAAAAGTTTCTACAAACCAATTCTGATTAGTGTTCTGAAGCATCCCAACAAGGTGCTTTTTTTGGCCTTTGCACTCGTCGCCATGTCGATAGCTTTAATCCCATTCCTGGGAAGAAGTTTTCTCCCGAACTTCAATGAAGGCACTTTGACTTTGAGTGTCAACACGGCACCGGGAACGTCTCTGGGTGAGTCGGATAAAATCGGAGATATGGTCGAGACCATACTTCTGGACCAGCCCGAAGTGATTTCTACAGCGAGAAGGACCGGACGTTCCGAACTCGATGAGCATGCCCAGGAAGTGACCGGGGCAGAAGTCGATGTTAAATTGAGCATGAGAAACAGGGATAAGGAACGCCTGCTGGCTGAACTGCGGCGACAGCTTTCTCTGGTTCCTGGGACATTTATTGGAATCGGCCAACCCATCTCTCACAGGATTGACCATCTGTTGTCCGGAACTAAATCGCAAATTGCTGTAAAAATATTCGGTCCGGATATATACCAGCTGAGAGTCTTGGGGAACAAGATAAAAAATTTGATGGAGGAGATTGAGGGAGTTGTCGACCTAGCCATTGAACAGCAGCACGAGATCCCCCAGATACAAATCAAGTTTAACAGGACGAATATGGGCAGATACGGCCTTACGGCCCATGATGTTGCGGAAAATATCGAGGTTGCCTTTCAAGGAAAAGTGGTCTCAAACATCCTTGAGGGACAGCGCTCATTCGAAGTTGTGCTCAAGTATGATGATAAATTCAGAGAAAACCTGGAATCCATAAAAAGGACCATAATCGATACACCTGTCGGGCAAAAGATTCCACTGCAGCAGGTTGCCGACATCCGCTATGAAAAAGGGCCCAATTTCATCAGCCGTGAAGATGTTCAGAGGAAAATTGTCGTCCACTGCAATGTAGCCGGTAAGGATCTGCGGAGTGTCGTCAGCAATATTAAATCGGAAATTTCTTCAAAATTGAATATCCCGCCCGAATATTATATTGATTTTGGGGGCCAGTTTGAGAGCGAAGAGAAGGCATCGAAGACCATTCTGATTGTCAGTTTAATATCACTTATGAGTATTTTCGTGCTTCTCGCCATTTCTTATCATTCCATAAAATCAGCCATGCTGATCATCATCAATCTCCCTTTGGCTCTGATAGGAGGAATTGTCGCTGTTTTTCTATCCGGTGGAATCCTGAGTGTTCCGTCTCTTGTGGGATTTGTCACACTCCTTGGAATAGCCACCAGAAACGGAATCATGCTCATATCCCATTACAATCATTTGATGAAGGAAGAAAAGAAAACTTTGTTTGAAGCTGTTATCCAGGGATCTCTCGAGCGATTGATTCCCATATTGATGACAGCCTTGACAACAAGCCTTGCCCTTATTCCTTTGGCCTTAAGAGGGAACGCACCTGGCAATGAGATCCAATCACCTATGGCCATTGTTATTTTGGGGGGCCTGATCACTGCCACGTTCTTAAACATGATTGTCATGCCCGTTTTATTTCACAGGTATTTCAAAGCAGCCTAAGAAGAAGTTTAGATTCCATTTGATTTTTATCAGATATGTTTTTATCATACGCTCGCTGTATGAGGACTAAAATCATTGAATTTTAAAGTGAAAAAATTCGTTTTTTTGTCTTTCCTCTTCCTTTTTGGTTCATCTCTTTATGGAGATTTTAAGATATTGGGAGGTTTGAACCTCTCCAATTACACCGGAAACGAAAACACAATTTGGACATATAAGATGGGCTTTCAAGGAGGCATTGGAATTGAACTCGATATGACTTACCGCACTCTCTTCGAAGTGGATATCCTTTTTTTTAAGAAAGGAAGCCGAACAGGTCCTTCTATAAGAGAAGAACGGCATGTTTTGAACACGATGAGCATTCCTATTCTCTTAAGAAGCAAGCTTTTTCTTAGAACGTCTCCCTACGTTGTGGGAGGTGTTGAATTTGCAGCTATCATCTCTAACATTATGAATCAGAAAGAGGAAGAACCTGTTGAGATGGAAGGAACTTTGAAAGGATTTGATCTCAGTGTTGTATTTGGGGGAGGTTTTGAGATGGAGCTAAGAGAGGGACTCTTTCTGTTTATAGAAGCGCGGTGTCATCTCGGCCAGCGAAATCTCCTTGTTCTTCCCAATGACGGCCTGATGCGGAAGACAATATCTTTTGTGCTTTTTATTGGCATACGGTCTTAATTTATTTGACTATGAAATCCAATCGGATCAAGCTTGGAGTGGATGTTATTCTTGACGAACGGGTGGATTTTATCAAGGGACAACGGATTGGTTTGATTGCAAATCAAACAAGTGTCAGTTCATCTTCTGAAAGCACGGCCGAGCTCTTTAAGACGCATCCCCGGATCGATCTCGTTGCCCTTTTTGGTCCGGAGCATGGGGTGAGGGGAGATGCCCAGGCCGGAGAATATGTTCCATTCTATATCGACAAAAAATTGGATCTTCCTGTATACAGTCTCTACGGCCAGTCAAAAAAAAAGGAGCCGGATTTTCTTTTCAAGATCGATGAGACCATGCGTACGTTTGATACGGTAGATTCTGAAAAGTATCCCGGGAAAGAGATGCTGCAGGGCATTGATGTGCTGATCTTTGATATCCAGGATGTGGGCACGCGGATTTATACTTTTCTGGCCACCATGGTCTACAGCATGTTATCAGCGGCCAAAAGAAATATCTCTTTTATTGTTCTTGATCGACCCAATCCTATCAACGGTGTGAAAATGGAAGGTCCACTTCTGGAATATCCTGAATACAGTTCATTTGTGGGGATCTATCCCATTCCCGTAAGACATGGGATGACCATGGGAGAGCTGGCGGGCCTGTTCAATGAAAATTATCTTGAACATAAGGTCGACTTGGCCGTTATCCCGATGCAAGGTTGGACACGAAAGATGTGGTTTGATGAGACCAACCTCACCTGGATTAATCCTTCTCCAAATATGCCAACACTCACGACAGCCACAGTTTATCCCGGCCAGGTATTCCTGGAAGGGACAAATGTCTCTGAAGGGAGAGGTACGTCTAATTCTTTTGAAATTTTTGGTGCGCCCTGGATTGATGGAAATGACTTATCGATGGAGCTTAATCGCCTCGGTATTTCCCCTGTCTTTTTCAAGGATGTGGAATTTACCCCAACATTTTCAAAATACAGGGGAGAACTCTGCAGTGGCTGTCGGATTCATGTTATCAACAGGGAGAAATATTCCCCGTTAAAAACTTCTCTCCACATCATTAAGACTGTAATGGATATGTACCCTGGTGCTTTTGAGTTCCACTCTGACTATTTTGATAAAATTATGGGAACAGCCAAGGTGCGAGAATTCTTGGAGAGTGAAAAATCCATAGATCAAATTATCGAAAGTTATAGAAAAAATCTTGATGAGTTTAAAGTTAAACGAAAACCATATCTACTCTACTGAAAAATTGAATATCAAAATCCAAAAAAAACAACGTGTGCTGTTTATCTGTACACACAATTCAGCAAGGTCTCAAATGGCGGAAGGACTGCTGAAGACGAGATTTGGAGACCTTTATAATGTTTTGAGTGCGGGAACAAATCCAACGAAAATAAATCCTTATGCCGTGTTTGTATTGAGAGAAATCGGCATCGATATTTCCGGACAGCAATCCAAGAATTTAACTGAATTTTTGGACAAAAAATTTGACATCGTTGTCACTGTCTGTGATTCTGCCAAAGGATCCTGTCCGTTTTTCCCAGGAGGACGGATTTTACACAGGGGATTTCAAGATCCATCAGTGGTTCGGGGGACAGAGGAAGAAAAGTTGGCCGAATTCAGGAGATCTCGTGATGAGATTGACGATTGGATTAAAAAATATTTTACTCCACAATAGGAGAAGCTGCAGGATTCATTGGATTCATCCGAGCGGCCAGTGAGAACAGGAATGGATAATTATCTTTAAGATGTTGTGTGTACAGCAGCCATTGTGCTGTCAGCTGGGAGTAAGCCCGTTTCAAATCCCCAGCAATGTGTTTGTAATCCGTTTCTGGTAGATTATTCAGTTCGTCACCGCGAAATGACAGTTCCTCTGTGAGATGAAAAACGGCCCACAGCAAATCTGTAAACTGGTCATGTTCAAAGAGATTGGGATTTTCCAGCATTCTCATGATACAGGGTCGTTT
>CAZEWV010000050.1:0-11725 GCA_964516025.1 uncultured Eubacteriales bacterium | reverse complement strand
CTCACTAGATAAAACGAAAGTTTTTGCTAAAGTTCTCACACATTGAAAAAAAAGGGGGAAAAGTGAGAAAATTCAGTGGGGAAAACCCTCTATATAGTAATGAGGGAACATTCCGTCCCGCATGACCTTGAGTGACTGCCATGAGCACGAACAAAGATAAAAAGAAAATCGATGAATTTATGGATATTGTTGAACAGTTTTCAAAATTTATCCGAATTCATATTCAGAAATATGAGCCCCAGAGAAAGGGGATTGATCCGGATGACATCCACCAAGAAGTTAAGATGAAAATTTGGAATGTTCTAACTGATGAGAAAAAAATTGAGAACTATGCGTCTTATATTAAAAAGATCGTTAATTCTACTGTTATCGATCATATAAGACGGATTCGCAGGGAAGAGCGAATCCTCTTTTTAGAAATACAGAGGAAAATTGCAGAAAGGAGAGGCACTTACAAAAAAGAAAGAATCGATGAAAAGAATCATAAAAATATTTTGGGGCAGTCCGTTGATTCTCTATTAGATTCCAGAAGGAAGGTCGTAAAATTGTATCTTTTAAACATGACCTTGGAAGAAATTTCCGAATATTTCAACTGGAGTCCTCATAAAACAAGAAATTTACTCTACAGAGGCCTCAATGATCTAAAAAAAACACTTCAGGAAAAGGGAATCGAGTATGAAGATTAATCTCACGGTGCTTCGCAGGCTTTATGCATCCAGTATCGCCGATTTTACACAGATGAACCGTGAAAACTGCCTTTCTCCTGAAATCCTTATTGAATGTCTCCGAGGACAAGCCTCTAAAAAAAATAAAAACCGGATGATCGAGCACATCTCCCACTGCAGTTATTGTATGGAAGAATTCCAGTTTATTCTTGAGATCCATAGGAATGAAAAAAAGCTTATTCAGAAAATGGCCCCACTTTTTGACAGCCATTCCAAAAAAAACAAAGCAGAAAAGAAAACCCAAAAAAACTCAGATGTCCTAAAGAAAATATCCTCTTTCCCTTTTCCGCATAAGACATGGAATCGTGCGTTTTTTGCGGCCGGAGCAGTCTTGATAGTGGCCGGAGGCCTGGCTCTCTATTTTTTAATCCCAGGAGGGCTTGGAGAAAAATTCAGGGGCGCAAATATCGATCACATCAAACTCATCAAACCCGTACACAATAAAAACACCAGAGCACCGGTCGTATTCCAGTGGAGAAAAATGATAAACGCAGATTACTATATCCTTGAGCTCTTCGATAACACGCTGTTTCCCATCTGGAAAAGCTGGAAAATCCCTGGAAATAAACTTGAGCTGCCCCGGGACATCATGGAGAATCTTTCCTCAGGCGAGAGCTATTACTGGTTTATAACAGGTTTCTTTCCCGGAGATAGAAAAATTGAATCTTCTCTGGAACAGTTCATTTTTTTGCGACGAGTGAAGTCGCAAAATCGCCGTTGAGAACAAAAGCTGCCCAGTAGTGAGGATGAGAGAACCTGGATTTCATCATCTTCAACTTCGTCAACCGAAGGGCCTGGGCTTTGCCATATCCTTGAAATATATATTCATAGAAAAGATTCATAAATTTTGATGTCGATTTGTCTTGAATTCTCCAAAGAGATGTGAGTACAGACTGTGCTCCTGTGTAGAAAAAAATTCGCGGTAAACCCAAAACTCCCTCCCCGTGTTCCAGTTTCCCTCTTCCTGTCTGACAGGCTGAGAGCACAATCATCTCCGCATTCATCTTTAAGTTGTAGATTTCCCTGACCTGCAAAAATCCATCCTCTTCCCCTTTTTTTCCTTTTGACAGCACAAGTGCCGAACGGAAGGGAAATTTTTCGTCCAGGAGCCCATGGCAAGCAAAATGAATGACCTGATAATCAGTCAAAGAAAGTTTTTTTATGGATGCCTCATTGGCCTTCTCTTTTAAATAGATCGTTCTGTTTTCTTTTGGGAAAAATTTCACAACATTTCTTGCCTCCCTTCTACTGAAAGGAAGCGGCGATAGATCATATCCCTGTCCGGCATAAAGAGCGTCGATTAAGTCCATTGGGCTAGAGACGGATTTTTTCCTCGAGTTATTAATGTTTAATACGGGGCTGCCGAATGCCAGGATCCGGGGAGTCGAAAATCTAGGGGTATTTCTCTCCAATAAGAACATCAACGATGAACAAGAGGGGGCATAGGAAATCGTGAATTGTTCGAGAAGACACTGTTCCTCGTGAGGCCCTTTTCCAGGTGGAATTTTTAGCGTTTCAAATGGAAGATAATAGAGAATGCCGTCTGGAACTATGATGATGTTTTTTATTGATGGTGTTATGGCTTCTTCGACAGGTGAAAAGAGGCTGTCATAAAGACGGTTCGCCGCAAGAGTCCCCCTGAACTTCCCTTGGGGAGTATCTGAGAGAATCTTCAGATAGGCCCGCAGCGACTCTCCAATCCTTTCTCGTGAGGGAAGAGCAAATAAATGTGTTTGAGTTTTAGTGATAGCGAGACCATAGGATACCTTTTCTCCAAGAAAGTATTCAACAATGGCTGATTGGCTGTCCAGGAGATCACGTTGAACACGTTCCAATGGGATGGGTTCGGGAGAAACTAAACTCATTACATTGGGATTTTCGGCCCGGATCCAAGACAAAAGAAGAAGGTATCTATCTTCAGCCTCACGAAGCTTCTCATTCAATTTTTGTCTTTGCCCAGGAGTAAGGCCAGGCTCTGAAAGCTGTTGAACACAGAAGGATATCTCCGAAGTAATGCGTCTTTCCTTCTGATCTAACTCCGGGGACAACTGTTTGACAAGGTCACTCCGAGATTCACCTAAGCTTTCCAGAAACGCCCTAGCTTTAGCCTGCTCGATGATTTTAAAGATCTCTTGTGTATTGAACCCCAAATCCGATTTTTGACCTGAACTATACAAGAGATTAATAAGGGATTCATAGACTTTGATTTTGTTCCGAGCAAATCCCGCTTTGAAGGAATCCAAGGAGATACGGTTCCTGATACGATCAATATACTTCAAAGAGGCTGCAAAGCTTTCCATAGCCTGAATCATTTTCTGCTCCTGTTCATAGCACAATCCCAAACCATAATAGGCTTCCCACAGAATGTACCCGCGGCCAAGCAGAAGCCCCAGATCAATGGCTTGTTCATAGAGTTTTTCGGCCTCTTCAAAAACACTCATTTCAAAATAAACTTTGGCAATATTGTTAAAAATCATACAGCGTGCTTCCAAATAGGTGAATTCCTCTGTCAGGGAAACAGAAAGATGGAAATATTTCAGGGCTCTATCAAAATCCTTAAGTGCGGAATAGACAACACCAATATTGTTCAATATCTCGATTTCGGTTTTTGTGCCATGGCTGATCCTGGCAATATTCAGCGATTCAAGATAGTAATCCAACGCCTCTTCCATAAACATCGTGTTGCCTGTCAGCACACTATGGAGTCGAAATGTTGTTCCGATATTATTCATGTCTTGGGACACATGAATTTGATTCTCAAGCTTTATATCCAATGATAATGCTCTCTTTAAATATTCCAGAGAGCGGGTGAAGCTTCCAATTCTCCTGTACAGGATTCCGATGTTGTTCAAACAAGCCGATTCATCGATCTTGTTTTTCAGGGCCACGGCAATATCCAGTGCTTTTCCATAATGAAAAAGGGCTTTGGAATAATCCTCGGTTTTCTGATAATAAAGCCCCATATTGAGCAGACATTTTCCCTCTTCTCTCTTGTGATAAAGATCTCTCGACAGTTCCAGTGCGCGAAAACCGGATTTATAAAAATCCTGAAGGCGGAAAAGGCCCCAGTATGTTATGCTGAGCTGTCTACAGCATTTGAGCTCATGCTCTCGGCTTCCTTTCTCTTTGGACAATTGAATCGCCTTTTGAAAACTAAGAATGGATTTCTCATTTTGATTCTTTGCACGATACTCTTTCCCTTTTGTATAATAGCCATGTATATCGAGAAACACCCGGCAGTCCTCCGCCTCATCCAAATGTTTTCCATTTATTGAAAGAGACAAAGCTTGAGTGAAGCTCAAAGAAGACTCATCCATTTGACCCATGTTCCAATAAATAAATCCCAGCTTTTTAAGGCATTCAATTTTTTTTTGAATATCACCTCTCGTTTGCGCCAAATCCAAACTTCTCTTAAAGTTTGCGAGGGCCTGGTCAAAAACACCTTTTCGAAATTGGCTTTCCCCTTCTGCCATTTGTTTCATAAGATTATCGTTTCGAGAGGGATTTTGTTGGGGAAAGATACTTGGCATATTACGCGGCCACAAAGAAAAGAGAAATACAAGTAAAACCAAAACAAAGTGACGTATAATGTTTTTGTGAATCATCCCCTCAACCAACACAAAATATATAGTCGTTCCCGTTCATGAAGTCAATACTATATAGCCATGTGCCCATACATATTTTTTTCTAAGCCTTCAATCCTCTAATCTTATGAAGTTGCATTTCTTAGACGTATAAACTACCATCATATTCTCACTTTTTAAAAAAAAAGGAGATAGGGATAATGAAGATAATCAGCCTCGTTTTACTCAGTCTGCTGGTTCTAAATCTCTCTGGTCTCTCCTCTGAACAGCGGCCGAGGATGAGAGAGTTTGGGATCAAAACAGGAATTCTCAAACCCGGAAAATTGAATGCTATCACCGATGTGGAAGGTGTAAAAGTCGGACATGTGACTCTTATTATAGGAGATAAAGTTCGGACCGGAGTGACAGCCATTCTCCCTCACGATGGAAACATTTTCCTGGAAAAAGTCCCGGGCGCTGTCTTTATTGCCAATGGATTCGGCAAGCTGACAGGAACCACACAGATTGAAGAGCTGGGAAATATCGAAACCCCCATTATCCTGACCAATACTTTGAGTGTCCCGACTGCAGCCAATGCGCTCATCAGTTATACACTCGGACTCCCCGGAAACGAAAGAGTTGGATCTGTCAACATCGTTGTCGGGGAAACAAATGACGGACGGCTCAATGACATCCGCGGCAGACACGTTAAAGAGGAGCACATATTTGAGGCAATCGAGAAAGCTGCCGGGGGAGCTGTAGAGGAAGGGAATGTCGGAGCCGGGACCGGGACAACTTGCTTAGGCTATAAGGGAGGCATTGGCACGTCTTCCAGAAAACTGCCTGAAGCACAAGGCGGATTTACGGTAGGCGTTCTCGTTCAGACAAACTTCGGGGGTGTGCTCCAGATCGGCAGTATCCCCGCAGGCCAGGAATTGGGCCGCCATTACATGAAAGGTGCCTATGACGATACTCCTGAAGGATCATGCATGGTTGTGGTTGCCACAGATGCCCCCCTCAACAGTAGGAACTTAAAGAGGCTTGCCAAACGGGCACTTCTGGGAATCGCCAGGACCGGGGGTTTCTATTCAAACGGGAGTGGAGATTACTGCATTGCCTTTTCGACGGCAAAAGAACTGCGGATTCCCTACAGAACACAGAGCAAGACAAGAAAGACCGAAGTTCTCTGGAATCACCAGATGTCCCCTTTATTTCTGGCTGCAGCCGAAGCCACAGAAGAAGCCATCCTGAATTCGCTGTTTAAGGCCCAGACGATGGAAGGGAATGGCAACAAAATGGACGCGCTTCCTCTGGATAAACTCAAAGAACTGATAAAATAATCATCTCAGATATGAAAAAAGTTATTGGGATCTTGGGCGGAATGGGACCGGAAGCCACAGCCCACTTGTACTCCTTGATCATCAAGCACACACAAGTAAAAAAAGATCAGGATCACATACGGATTTTCATCACCAGCAATCCGGAAATTCCACCCCGAACGGAGGCTATACTGAAGACAGGACCCAGCCCGGTTCCTTTCCTCATCGAAGGCATACAGCGTCTAAAAAACGCGGGCGTTGATTTTGTCATTGTGCCTTGTGTGACTGCCCATTATTTTTTGCCTGAAGTTCTGGAACAAATAGACGTCCCGTTTTTGAGTTTGATCGATGAGTCTTTGGACTGGGCAAAAGATAATATTCCCGGTTTAAAAAAAGTGGGGCTTCTTTCAAGCACAGGAACACAAGTCTCTAGGCTCTTTCATGATAAATTCGGGGAGGCAGGTATTGAAGTGATCGTCCCTGAGGGAAAAGAACAACAAGTGGTAATGGAGGCAATCTTTGGAGCCGGCGGTATAAAGGCTGGATTCACATCTGGCCCCTCAAAAAAACTTATCGTTCTTGCTGCGGAAAAGTTGATAGCAAAGGGTGCCGAAGCCATCCTCGCAGGATGCACCGAATTACCTCTTGTTCTCGAGGCCGGAGATATTTCTGTCCCTCTCATCGAACCCATGGACATCTTGGCCCGAAAGAGTATTCTTGAAGCCGGATACAAAGTGCGATAGACTCAAAAAAAACAATGCCAGGCAAAGAACAGGACAAAGAGCAGAACGGGAAATCCACCGAAACATTCACTCTTCCCGGATTACATAAAAAGACCATCTCTCCCCTTAACGATCCTGTTTGGCGACTTATCACACTGATCCTTGGAGGAAGTCTTCTTACCTGGGTGCTGAGGATACTCCTGGGAGCAAATTCAGGTTTTGCTATCTGGTGTGTCGCTTTTGCCGCCCTCGGGACTTGGACGATTGTTATCCGGATGCTGCTGCTCGAGACAAAGTTTAAGAAGTTTTGGACCGTTTTGTTGGCTCTTGGATTTATTTTCCTGATACTGATGGTGGTGATTCCTGCATTTGTTTGGGTTTCGGGCTCTCTAACTTTTATTTTCCTGTTGTTTCGCCGGTATAAACCCTTAAGGCATTTAACTTCCCGGCGGAGGGCCGCCTATTTTATGTTGAGTCTTCTCGCTTTTGCACTGCTGACAGTGGGCTTCCCTGCCGGTCAGAATAATACGCCTGATGAGGCCGTTACAGATGTCATTTCCGGAGAAACTACTGAAAACGAAATGACAAAACGGTTTGAAATAAATCTGGCCAAGTACAGTGTCTGGTCTTTACGGCTTTTCTATTTTTTCAGCCTTTTTAACCTTTTTTTCGCCATCCGTCTGCAGTTCATGAAAATCCGGCCAAAATTGGCTGTAACTTCTTTTTTAATAACCGTCGTTCCCGTAATCCTGGTTGTACTGATGGGCATCCTCATCGTATACGGCACGCTGGGTTTAAACCGGACCGCTCGCGCACAAACTATTTTCTACGATTGGGCGGAGATTGCCGCCCTGGATGAAAATTTCATCCATGTCCTCTCGGGTACATCCTTCACTTACAAAGAGGGAGGAGAGGACATTCTTAAAAAAGGTGATTTGCCAAACTGGCTGCCGGAATTTCTTCAATCCATTGAGACTGAAAAGACATTTGCTTCAGAATGGGAAACATCGGAGAGCGCCAAATATTTTTGGAACAACTCAGAACTCTGGCTCTTGAATTTTAGCAGAGGTGCAGATGAATACCTCCATCTTTCAGGCGGAATTGTGGATGAAAAAATGATGAACCGGATGGCCAATATTCTCCACAGTGACGTTAAGCTTTCACTCACGAATCCAATCAGTTTTTCTGTATTGGGTGAGGGAAAAGTCATAGGACTGAAAACCGAAAATATTGATCTTCAGAAAAGAGAAATTTCGGGTAAGTACCAAAACAGAGATAAAATCCAAACACAGCCTGTTGAAAAGGACGCTTCTAAACTTGAAGAAAAGTTTTACACTGGAATGAGCCATCTAGATGTTACCTCCCTTTCTTCAGGCAAATTCGAGGATCTCCACATTCTTCTTCTCACAGAAGGAAGTGTGAATAGTTTTATTTCGGATTTGATTTCTGAAAGAAATCCATTGAGTATAGTGCTCCTTGTGGGCCTCCTTATGATGGCGTTTGTACTTTTTATTCTTGAAGCTTTCGCCCTGTACTTTGGAGTCCGGATTACAGGAGGAATCACATCTGCGGTCCGGTCTCTCCACCGAAGCACTCAACGTGTCGCCAAGGGAGATCTTGATGCCTATATCGAAATTCCCAACGAAGATGAATTGGGTGATTTAGCTATCTCCTTTAACAAGATGACCGCGGCCTTAAAGATTGGACAGGAAGAAGCTCTTGCCAGGAGGAATCTTGAACAGGAACTGAAAACAGCCAGGGACATTCAAGAGAAACTCCTGCCCGATGAAATGCCTCAATTTCCCGGATTTGAGATCACCGGAACAAACCTTCCCAGTCTTCAGGTTGGAGGGGACTATTTTGATTTTATTGAATTAGAATCCGGGCATCTGGGAATTGCAATCGGAGACGTTTGCGGAAAGGGAATCCCTGCCGCCCTATTGATGGCTAATCTTCAGGCAGGACTTCACGGGCAAGCTGTTGGACCGAGTAAGATTTCCTCTGTCATTGCGCGCATGAACGATCTTCTTGTCAGGTCAACCGATATCAACATGTTTGCCTCATTTTTCTACGGAGTTCTAGACCGCAGCCTATCCACTTTCACTTCAACAAATGCCGGGCACAATCCACCTCTGCACTTCCAGGAGAACGGAGATTACAAGAAGCTCACAGCCAATGGGCTTATTATTGGTTTCTTGCCTAAGCAGGAATACAAGCAGCACACGTCTAAAATCGAGAAGGGAGATGTCTTGGTGCTCTATACCGACGGAATTACAGAATCCGTCAGAGAGGTTTCCGATGCGGACGAAGACAAATACTTTGGAGAAACACGTTTGATAAGCTTAATTAAAAAGCACCTGGATAAGTCGGCTCGGGAAATTCAGTCCACAATTCTTGAAGCGATCTCAGCCTTCACAGCCGGGGCTCCCCAAAACGACGACATCACCCTGGTCGTCATCAAACGCACCAAGTCTTCCTAGAAGAAAATCCAATAGGTGCTCCCCAGTCGATTGGGAACGTCTGCAACCTTGTATCCTTAATCTGAGTTGTATACAATAAAGACAATGGAGGGGAAATGAAAAAAACCACTTGGGCAATCATCGGCTTATCAATTTGCTTTATGGTTTTGGCTACTATTTTAGGAATTGTCTTATTACAGCAGAAGACAGATACGCTTATCGTGAGAGAACCTGACCATGATTCATCGAGTGAAATATCCAGCGAGCTTCAGCAAATAATTGAATCTTTTTATATTTCACCACTACATTCTGATAATAATGACTACAATTACTTGGCGAACGCGGTTTTGAAATCTGCACAATTAAAAAAGGGAAATGTTCTTTATCATAACAACCAGATGTATGGTGTTCCAATTGTATCAGGACTTAAAGTTTATCATAAGGACAAAGCGACCACATACGTGATATCCAAGGAATAGTAGAAGGAAATTCAGGCTCACGGTAAAAAAAATTAAGCCTTTTAGAGATTAGATTAAAATAACATGGAGATTTCTAGATGAAAAAACTTAAAAAGTACACATCTATAACATTATTTCTATTACTTATTTCATGTTTAGCACTTTTATGTAGTCAACTTGCCTTAACCGATATATATCATGGTGAGACAGACCTTCGTGGGGAATGGACAGTAGTGAGAATAGCAACCATAATTTTTCTGGCTTTTATTATTTCCGCGGCAATTACTATCAGACAAGTATTTGATATAACAAGTTCCAAGAAACCGATTTGATACTTGAGCTTAGAGACCTAATCCCAAAACCCTAAATTTTATTAGATCTGAGAAAGCGTTGATACAAAATTCTGCATCTCTTTAAGGGTTCCGAGGCTAACACGAATCCACTGCCTGTCTCCAAACTGGAAAGAGCGAACAAGGATGTTCTTTCCCCTAAAATCCCGGGCCACACTTTCGGCTTGTCTTTTGACTTCAAAAAGGACAAAATTTGTATGGGAAGGAATGTAATTATACCCCATGTTTTCCAGCTGTGTGCAGAGATACGCTCTCGCTGAACGGTTCTTTTCAAGAACGGCGCGGAGAAATGACGCGTCCTTATAACTGGATACTGCAGCCCTTAGACTAGGATAAGAAATAGATGCAAAATTCATCTCCACCCGTTTCAACTTGGCTATGATCTCAGGCCTGGCCACTCCATACCCAACGCGAAGACCCGCCATCCCAAATATCTTGGAAAAAGTTCTGGTCACAATAACATTTTTGTCCCGGCGGACAAGTTCCATCATGGAGGAGTAAGAGGAATCTTCCACATAATCAAAATAGGCCTCATCGACAACAACTAAAACATTTTCTGAAGATCGTTCGCAAAAAGCAGAGAGTCCTCCTTTGCGAGTTATAGATCCGGTCGGATTGTTCGGATTACAGATGTACACAAAACCCGTTTGCAGCGTGACGTACTGCTCAGTCGATTCAAGATCATGTTCAAAAGTATCATTCAAAGGTATATGTTTTAAGGCACAGTTGGCGAGTTCGGCATAATAGATAAAATCAAAATATGTAGGATCGGACACCACAATGGGCCCCTTCGTTCCATAGGCCCGGATGATCATGTTCATCACTTCTGTGGATCCCCCGCCCAAAATGATGTGACCGGGCGTCAAATTTTCACGCTCTGCAATCAACTCGATCAGCTCAGCATATTTATTATGGGGATAAAGATGGCACTCCCCCAAGGCATCAATCATGGCTTGTCTTGTCTTTTCCGAAACACCGTAAGGACTTTCATTGCTGTTAAGCTTAATAATCCCTGATTGCTGTTGAGACTGTTCGGAAAAAGTAGTCCTTTCTCCACAGGATGGGAAGCTGGAACTTACAAGCAGGCCTGTTGCTGCAAAAGTGCTCGTCTTTAGCCACTCCCGGCGGTTCATGACTGTTCCCATTTTTTCCCTCCAGTTCCAGAATATGGATTTAATCCTTTTATGAAAGATATCCTTGATTTATATATCACAATCCCTAAGAAAAGAAAAAAGGGAGAGAGTCTCCTCTTTTCATTTGCAACACTTTTTGGGTTCTGTGGTTTATTAAATTGAGTTTTAATATTTGATTAGATTTAAGAAAGGGAGGTCAATATGAAAACTAGAGGCAAAAAACTTATTCTTGTTATGGTCTTTATGGTTACAGTGTTTGTGCTCAACGCTTATTCGGATCAAGCCATAGCTGTTGGGGTCATCGATCCTGTAAAAATGATGGAGAGTTCATCTGAAGGACGGAAAGTCATTTCCGAACTAAAAGCAAAAGAGCAGACAATTATCAATGAACTCAACCAGATCGATCAAGGCATGCAAACCATCGAAACCAAGTTGAGAACACAGAGACTCACGCTTACACTAGAAGTACAGCAGAATATGGTTTCGGATATCGAACGATTAAAGACGAAGCGAAAACGGATCGAAGAAGATTCCTACAATGATTACAAACGGCTGGAGTTTACGCTCACCAGCAGGCTCAGAAAGGAAGTCCTTCCTATTATCGAAACTGTGGCTAAAGAGAGGGGATTCAAGCTTGTCCTGGATCTCTCCATATCAGGAGTGGCCTATTTTGATAACACCCTCGATATTACAGAAGAAGTCGCCAAAAGGTATGATGAATCTAAAGGTTCTAAGAAAAGCGGCCGCTTAAGTTCAACCTTCAACCTCACTAAGAATCTATATTAGCTCAGAACAGTTCAAATAATTTAACTAATCTGTGGTATTATTTACCTTACTTGTGGTATTATTTACCACTAATGGACGATTTCGCAACACTTTGCCGCCTGTTTTCTTCCCGAGTCAGGACAAAGTTACTCAAGTTCTTTCTCACCATGCCCGAATCAAGCTATTTTATCCGTGAATTGGAGAGAAAAATTGGCGAGGACGCAAAAAATA
>CAZEWV010000049.1:0-11780 GCA_964516025.1 uncultured Eubacteriales bacterium | reverse complement strand
TCCTCATCTATTCCATTTTCGGGATGCTCGGTATCTGTCGCGAGAACAACACTTCTATGTTTGTCCTGAAATCTAAAGGCCAAAGCTCCCTGTGGATGATTCAAGGGAAAGCAAGAAATATGAATACCGCCGATTCTGAATCTCCCCGAAGGTATTTTTCTAAATATTTTTTTCCCAATTCAGAAACAAGTTTCGCCTCATTCTCAAAAGCATCCCCATTTCCGTGATTTCAAGAACGAGTTCTCCGTGAAGTGATTAGAAATCACGCTTCGTTTTTCCCAGCGAGAAAAACTCGCTCGGTCTCCCTCCTCGCTCTCCTCCAAGGGAGGAACCATGCCCGCTCGTCCTCCAAACGGATTTCTCCATCATCTTCCCAGAACTCTAAATAAAATCCCGAAAATAAGGATGCATCCCGCCCTCTATCTCAAAAATCCTCCCATGAATTATTTTTCTTACTTAATCTATAGGTTATTGTTTTTGTTCGTTGTAATAAAATGACGAATATGATACTTATTTACGCACTATTATTTTAAAACCAGATTTAAAAACACTTCAACCACAACCTGACCCGAGGGATACTATTGGACCACTCCGACACAATTGAAAAATACAAACTGAAAGACGGATCTAGGATTGCCGTTATAGGAGGAGGACCTTCAGGTACTTTTTTCAGCTATTTTCTCCTGAATATAGCTGAAAGAATAGATCTCAAGCTCCATGTTGATATCTACGACAGCCGTGATTTTTCTTTGGATGGCCCGCCAGGGTGCAATATGTGCGGGGGAATCATCTCCGAATCTTTGGTCCAAGCCCTTGCGACAGAAGGAATTGACCTCCCTCCCTCTGTAGTTCGAAGAGGCATTGAATCCTACATGCTACATCTGGATTTCGGAAGTGTCCAAATCAAAACACCAACACACGAAAAAAGGATAGGCGCCATATTTAGAGGAACCGGGCCACGCGGTATCAAAGAGACACAATGGGAAAGCTTCGATGGCTATCTATTAGGATTGGCCAAAGCCAGAGGAGCCCACGTGATTAAGGGAAGGCTGGAAAAAGTTGAATGGAACATGGGACGTCCTGAAATTCAGATGAAGGGCGGCACTCCTTTGACCTATGATCTTCTGGGAGTTGCCGTTGGAGTTAACTCTTCAGCCATCAAACTCTTTGAAGATTTGAAGCAGGGATACACCCCGCCTAAAACAACAAAAACTTTTATCTGTGAATACTATTTAGGAAGGGAAACCATCGAGAAAACTCTGGGAAACTCCATGCATACATTTCTGCTAGATCTTCCGCGTCTAGAATTTGCCGCGATCATACCAAAAGGAGACTATGTGACAGCCTGTATGCTCGGGAAAGATATCGATAAAGATCTTGTCCAGGCTTTTTTGACACGGCCTGAAGTCAAAAAGTGTATGCCAAAAAATTGGAAGTGGGATGAGTATGTCTGTCAATGCATGCCCAGAATGAACATAAAGGGATCGAGTCAGCCCTTTATGGACAGAACCATATTTATTGGGGACTGTGCAGTCAGCCGTTTATATAAGGACGGAATCGGGGCCGCTTACCGGACAGCAAAGGCCGCTGTTTCCGGAGCTGTATTTGAAGGCGTCTCTGCAGAAAGTTTCAGGAAGTTCAGCTGGCCGGCCTACAAAAAACTCGAAAATGACAACAAGATCGGAAAGATCATATTTTTTTCCATTGGACTCATTCAAAAAATTCCTCTCATACGCCTTGCGATCTTAAAAATGATCTCCAAAGAGCAAAATAGAGAAAATCGTCCTAAACGTATGAGTATCGTTTTATGGGACATGTTTACAGGCAGTTCTCCTTACCGTACAATATTCTTTCGTATGTTCCATCCATTTTTTCTGGCCGGTTTCATCTGGAATATTTTTTCTTCAATCCTGATCTTCCGCAGGAGGAAAAGTTGAAAAAGAAATCAAAAGAATCAGGTTATCTGGGAAATACTTATCAAGACGGAGATTACATTATCCGCCAAGGGGAACCGGGAAACAACATGTATGAGATCCAGAAGGGAAAGGTCGAGGTGTTTCGAAAAGAAGGAGAAGACGAAATTCTTCTTGCAGAACTCTCTAAAGGCGAATTTTTTGGAGAGATGGCCATTTTTGAGCGCAGTGTCCGATCGGCCTCAGAAAACTAAAGGGAAAAAGCCTGGAACTAAGAGTCTACGAAGTTCTCGGGAAATGAGCTATTTAATTTGAGGAGCAACGAGACCGGCGACGTTATTGTCCTTCAGGAGATTGTTGAATGCAGGAAGATCTGTGCTTAAAAGATCTTCAAATCGAACCTTTTGCTCTTTCAACCGTTCCTTAAGCACATCATGGACTTCACGCTGCTGCTTGTTAGGGGAAAAATCCACACTTCCCGCCACATCTCCGGCTAGAACTGAAAGCTTGCAATAGAGTTTCTGGGGATACCGGAAAGATTTGGAATCGCCTTCAGCAATCGTGTTTTGAAAAAGTTCATCCTCGACAGACCGGAGCTTTTCATCAAATTTATCGATGGCCGTTATCATCTCTTTAGAGCCGCCACCTGCCGCCAGCACATCTTTGAGGTCATAACACTGTTTTCTCATCCATTCGAGCTGGCTGATCATTGTCGAGGTCATATTGAGGTCTGCACGGATCTCCATTTGAAATTTAATTTGTGCCTGGATATCAGCCAAAGTCCCTTCGGAACGCGGATCTTTTTTGACTACAAGTTCTTGAGTGAATTCTTTGCCATCCACACTGAGTTTGACTGTGTAAGTCCCGGGAGCGACCATAAATCCTTGAAAGCCACCGCTTGTACCCCAGCTCAAAATGGGATACCAACCTTCTCGAATCCAAGTTGTCATAAATCTTTTTTCCTCAACTACAAAAGGATTTCCCGGAGGTCTTGTTCTGAGCCGTGCCTGAGTGGCCCCTGAATGCCTCATGTTCCACGCGATTCGGTTGATGCCGACATTTCTAGACGCGCGCAGGGTTCCGATCTCCTCGCCCTCCTCATCCAGGACCGTAATTCTTACCGGCCCTTTGGGTGCAGATTTAAGATAATAGTTGATATTGGCTCTGGAGGACCCGCTTGGCCCCCCCGCAATACTGTGCATTCGGTAAGTGTCGCGGGGTTTGAACAAAAAGGCATCGGATTTGAGAACTTTGTCCGTCAGCTGCTGCAAGGGAGTGATATCGTCCATAATCCAGAAACCCCGGCCGTATGTCCCCACCACAAGATCATTATAATGCTCTTGAATCACCATGTGATGCACGGGTGCATGGGGAAGGTTATTCTGCAGAGAGAGCCAGTTTTTACCGTCATTCAGAGAGACATACAGAGCGTTCTCCGTTCCTAAATAAAGGAGTCCTTTCCTTACGGGATCTTCATGAATCCAATGGCAGTAGCTGAACACACTTCTTGGAATATCAGAACTTATGGATGTCCAGGTTTTTCCGTAATTCGAAGTCTTATAGACAAAGGGATCGCGGTTGTCCATCTGGTGGAAATCGACTGTGATGTAAGCTGTACCTACATCATATCTTGAGGCCTCGATGTTGCTGATCGTTCCCCATTCAGGAAGATTGGGAATATTTTTTGTGACATTGGTCCACGACTCACCTCCATCCCTGGTGATCTGGACTAAACCATCATTGGTTCCCACCCAAATACAACCCTCTTCTACAGGAGATTCGGCAATGGCGAAAACAACACATCCGTATTCCACGGCCAGATTGTCTTTGGTCAGTCCCCCGGATGGGCCCATTTTACTGAGATCGTTGGTGCTTAAATCAGGGCTTATGATACTCCAGCTTCGGCCGCCATCTGTTGTCATATGCACAAACTGACTGCCCACATAAACCCTATTGTGGTCATGAGGGGATATCGTGATGGGAAAAGTCCAGTTGAACCGGTATTTAGCGGCAGAGGCATAGGATCCATAAATTGATTCCGGCCAAACATGCACGGTTGTGATATGGCCTGTCTTGTAGTTGGCACGCTGCAGCTGAGCACCGTAGCTTCCTCCCCAGACGATGTTGGGATCAACAGGATCAGGCACAATAAAGCCGCATTCTCCACCGGCTGTCGATTCCCATAACGAGCTGGTTCTTCCGAAACGGCCAGAGGAACCGGTGCTGGGTCCTTTGTAGGCACTGCCGTCCTGTTTGCCTCCATAGACATAATATGGAATTTGATTATCCACGGCCACATGGTACATCTGGGCGATGGGCAAGTTGACTCTCTGCCAGGTTTTTCCCCTGTTGAGAGTGATAATGACTCCCCCATCGTTGGAAATCATCATCCGATCAGGATTCATTGGATCGGCCCACATATCATGGCAGTCCCCGCTCCACCTTACAGTTTCAGATGTATAGCCGCCGTCAAATGTCCGGCTCTGGCTGTTGGCCGCAAAGTAGACCTCGTTTTCATCCGCAGGATTGACCATAACACGTGAGGCATAATGCGGCCGTTCATTCAGGAGACGATTGTAGCTGGACAATCTCCAGCTGTCTCCCCCATTGTCGGACCGCCACAGTACACCGCGGTTAGGATGGCCGGTCTCTATCAAGGCATAAACAACCTGGGGATTACTTGGCGCAATGGCAATCCCGATTTTTCCTAGAGGGGGAGAAGGCAGACCGCGCCCTTTCAGCTGCGTCCATGTGTCTCCGCCGTCTGTGGATCTCCATATTCCGCCGTTTGGGCCGCCGCTTTCACGACCATAAGTATGGATAACCAGCGGCCACATTCCCGCAAACAAAATTCGCGGATTGCTGGGATCCATAGCCACCTCGAAACAGCCCGTGTTTTCATCCACAAAGAGAACGTGTTCCCACGTTTTCCCTCCATCTTTTGTACGGAACACCCCCCTTTCTTTTTGGGGTCCGTAACAGTGCCCCATGGCTGCCACAAAGACGACATCCGGATTATTGGAATCGATGGCCACACGTCCGATTCGGCCTGTTTTTTCGAGTCCCATGTGTCTCCATGTCTTTCCGGAATCTGTCGATTTATAGACGCCATTTCCGATGGAAACATTGCTTCGGACAAAGGCTTCTCCCGTTCCGGTCCACACGACATTGTAGTCCGACGGAGCGACGGCAATGGCCCCTATAGACTGTGCGGGCTGGTCGTCAAAAATGGGTAACCACGTTGTTCCTCCATCGATTGACTTCCAGATTCCCCCGGATGAAGCACCGATGTAATAGACAAGAGGATTCCCCGGCTCCCCACATACAGCCGATGTCCGGTTTCCCGGAGGCCCGATATGCCTGTATCTCAGCTGGCTGAAGATCTCCGGATTAATGTCCTGGCTATAGGCCTCCGGCAGTCCGTTCAGGAAGAGCAGAACTGTCAAAACCACAACCAAGACCCCTATCCTCCGACAATTTTTGTTGAATTGATGTGTCATAAAGTCCCTCCTCAAGTTATTTGACTAAAAAAAACTCCACCAATGTTACGTCAACAAACATTGGCTATTTGATTTATCACTTCTGGGATGAGATCATTTTACATCTCCAGAAATGTATTTCAAGTAAAAATTTCCTCCTTCCCAATTTTGAGCCCAATCCCGTCGAGGAACGCGAAACACGATTAGAGGCCTGCCGAAGGTCTTTAGCTGTTTTGTCTGTCGAGGCTGAGACCTATGAAGTCGAACTGGTCATTGAATGTCTGCCTCGAACATGTCTGGGAAATTCCAGTGAAGAAATCCTCTGGCTTTTAGAAGGAAACGAAAACCTTGGTGTCTGCTGCGACGTCAACCACCTGCTCAAGGAAACACCTGAAGAATTTATCCAAAAAGTTGGCACGGGGATCACAACCCTGCATATCTCTGACTATGACGGTCTCGACGAAAAACACTGGCCTCCGGGAGAAGGAATCATAGAATGGAATCTTGTTCTTGAGAGTCTTATTTCAATAGGTTACTCTGGCCCTTTTTTGTTCGAATACAACGATTCGCCCGAAAAGAAAGCGATGGTGTGGTAAAAGATGAAACGCTCGAGACAAACGAATCCGACGTTCAGAGGTATAAGTGCAGCTCTCTTTGTTCTTGTTCTGATTCTCTGCAGCTGTTCATCACAGATCCCGGAAGAATCCCTTTCCCTTACAATCCTTCACACAAATGACCATCACGGTCAAACTCTCGCTTACACACAGAATGAAAAGCAGATCGGAGGACTGGCTGAACGGATAACTTTAATCAGGAAACTCAAAGAGCAAGCAGGAAGCACGAGTGACATGATCCTCTTGTTGGATGCCGGAGACATTTCTTCAGGAACGCTTTTTTCAGACTTTTTTGTAGCCGAACCTGACTGGAAAATATTCAGTAAATTCTACGACGCAATTGTCCTTGGAAATCACGATTTTGACTTCCCTTTTGATTCTGTTTTCGATGGTATCAAAAAATATAGGGCGCCCGTGATCTCATCGAACATATTCAGACGACAATCCGGACAGCTCATATTTCCTCCATATAACGTTTTTCAAAAAGACAACTGGAAAATTGCCGTCATCGGCGTCTCTCATCCAGACACTCCCCTCATAAGCACGCTGGGCAACGATAAGCGGTTGGAATTCCGGCCGGCCGAAAAAGCCATTGCCCCATATGTTGAAGAGCTGAGAAATACAAATGATTTGGTAATTCTCCTGTCTCACTTTGGAGAGGATGAGAAACTGGCAAAAGCCGTTAAGGGAATTGATCTGATTGTTGGAGGCCATTCCCATTCTCCTTTTGAAAAACCGAGAAGAAAAAACAAAACACTTCTTGTGAACGCGGGATACGGAGGACAGTATGCTGGGCAGATGTCCCTCCTCCTCAAGCGGGGGAAAAGAGGCACGAAGGTGAAATTGATCGACTATGCACTTTTACCCGCCACGGCCGACATTTCTCCTGATGAAGAAATCCTGTCTTTGCTTCAACCCTACAAAGAATCCTTCGGTGACCGTGGTTTTGCCGTTATCGGAGAAACAGGGGACATCTTTTCACGAACGTCTCTGGCAGACCCGATGTCCTCATCAAATCTGGCTAACCTCGTTGCCGATTCTTTTAGATATGTCACAGACGCCGATTTTGCCTTTGTCAACGAAGGAGGACTCCGTGCGGATTTGGATAAAGGCCCTGTCACGATTGAGGAACTTCACCGTGTCCTACCTTTTAATAATACTCTGGTTGTCTTTAAACTCAGGGGGACTCAGATTTTAGACATCATTCAAACTATGACATCCACACTCACGAATAAAGATGGAATACTCTTTCCCTCCAATCTTCAAATTTTAATCCGGAAACCAGGTGAACCGAGAGTACGAACAGGAGAAGGTGAAACACTTGTTCCTGAAAAAATCTATTCTGTGGTCGTCGGCTCCTTTATCGCCAGAGGTGGTGACGGGCATGAGAAATTCCTGAATATCATGCTATCAGGTTGATATTTTTGAAAATAAATAAAGGTGTCGGCAGTTTTTATGAATAATTCAGGTTAGTTGAGTGAGCACGGAAAAGGCATGAGCTTCTGCAAGAACCAGAAGGACATAAAGAATAAAAACTAAATAGATGAGTCCGGAAACGCGGATATTTCCAAAGATTCTGAAATTTTTGTGAACCAGAAGAAAAATCAATCCTGAGGCCGTAATCAGATATTTTAAGACTAAGGAAAGCGCCACATTTTTTTCAAGAAGGACAATCATTATAGGATTTAACTCCACTCCCCCCATCTGAAGTATATGTAGCGTAAAATGGGCATCCAGAATGCACAGAAGCAGGATGGATAAAATGACAACCAAATAATGGGATTCATAACTATTGGTATAGAGTTTTTCTTTAGTTGTCACGACATTCCAAACCTTAGCGATTTGATTTTAACATCAGTTCCCACATAAGTCAATATTTTGGACTCCAACCATACAAAACTTTTCCTTTTTAAAATCGTATCCATAAAAAGAGAATATTTTTATGAATAAATTGGCATGATAATAGCGTAGAATGAAATGAATCATCATTTTATATCTATCACATAAACAAAAGGAGATAAAAAATGCTGCGGGATATCATAACAAAAGAAATCCAAGACACGATCATGAGCCCCAGGTTTGTGTTCACCTTCCTGCTCTGCACCATTCTTATCCTCATTTCTGTCTTCACCGGAATTAATAATTACCAATCAGAACAAAAAGAATACAGCGCCGCTGTAGCACTGAACAAAAAAAACCTGGACAGCCAAACTTCTTATGGGGGGGTTGCTGGACTGGGAGTAAAAATTAACAAGAAGCCTCAAGTCTTGAGCACCGTGGTCAGTGGGATTCAGGAAGCGGTAGGCCGTGTGGCCACAGTCAACATTGCATTCGACCCGAATTTGGTCGATTCCAAATACAGCAGCAGCCCCATTTTTGCTGTCTTTGGTACACTCGACTTGACTTTTATCGTCAAGATTGTTCTAAGCCTTTTCGCCATCCTTTTTACCTACGATGCCATCGTAGGAGAAAAGGAAAGGGGGACATTAAAGCTGGCCCTATCCAATAAGGTTCCACGAGACCGGTTGATCCTCGGCAAGGCCATAGGCGGATTTATCAGTCTTCTTATTCCCCTGATCATTCCCATGGTGCTGGGGCTGATCATTCTGATGATCTATCCCAACATTTCTCTTTCCGGTCAAGATTGGGGCCGACTTGGACTAATTTTCCTCATGTTCCTCCTCTATTTATCCGTCTTTTTTACCCTGGGACTTTTTGTCTCTTCACGAACATCCCGATCTTCCACAAGTTTTTTGCTCTTGCTTTTTATCTGGGTCACATTTGTCACCATCATCCCCAAAGCCGCGGTTATGGTCGCCGGGCAGATAAAACCCATTCCCTCCGTCCATGAGATTACAGCCCAGAAGGATGCCTTTATCCAAGAGGTGCAAAAAGAGGCCGCTGAAGAACAGAGAGCGTATTTTAAAGAAAACCCCCAGCCTACAGATAAAACGAAAATCCCCTCATGGAACGAGGAGATCAAGCTGTGGTTAGAGGAGTTCCAACAAAGAATGACATCAAAACTCGATGAGAGGTATGCCGCTATTGAGAGGGATTATAAGATAAAAGTCGACGGCCAGCAAAAACTGGCTGAAAATCTCTCGCGCATTTCCCCTGCATCGGCCTTGATGTTCAGTACCATGAGCCTTGCCAAAACCGGCATCAGCGAGCATGACCGTTTTCTCGACTCCATCAGAACCTATAAACCAATCTTCACAAAATGGATTAATGCGAAAATGATGCGGAGTCTCAATCTGTCCGGAGGCCAGCAGCCCACACCCGAACTCGACGATATGCCCCGGCACGAATTTTCAGCCGAGACTTTTGGAGACTCGTTCTCCCGCATGCTGCCCGACCTTGTATTGATGGTCCTTTTAATCATTTTGTTTTTTGTGGGAGCCTTTGTGTCGTTCAACAAATACGATGTCCGCTGAGGGACATGAATTCAGAAAAGAGAGGAAATCATGATAGAAGCCAAAGAATTGACAAAAACATACGAAGACGGGGTTACAGCCCTCGATCATTTGAATTTAAAAGTTGAAACCAATGAAATATTCTGCATGTTCGGGGCCAACGGAGCGGGAAAAACGACTGCCATCAATCTCTTCTTAAATTTTATCCCCCCCACGGAAGGAACCGTTTTCATCGAAGGCATAGACATGACCAAGGAGCCTTTAAAAGCAAAGGATTTTGTATCGTTTGTCTCTGAAAATGTCACGCTGTACGGAAATTTTACCGCATTTCAGAATATCAACTATTTTTCCAAACTGGCCGGCAAACGAAATCTCACCAGAGACGATTACGCCAAAGTCATGAGACGGGTCGGTCTGCAGGAAGACGCTTTCAATATGCGGACTAAAAATTTCTCGAAAGGCATGCGGCAGAAGCTCGGCATTGCCATTGCCATTATCAAAGACGCCCCTAATATTATCCTCGATGAGCCAACGTCAGGACTGGATCCAAAATCGGGACAGGAATTCCTCGTACTGCTGTCCGAACTGCGCGATCAGGGGAAATCCATTTTTATGTCCACACATGACATTTTTCGCGCCAAATTTGTCGCCGACAGAGTTGGATTTATGCAAAAAGGGAGACTGGTCATGCTAAAAACAAAAGAGGAGTTAGCCGGAGAAGACCTCAATCAGCTCTATATCGAATACATGCATGAACACTCCGACAGTTAAGTTTATAACTATTTTTTCTGGACCGGATAGCGGATAAGTGTTTATTGTACGGCGGCACCCGGCATTGTGAGATATTCCTCTTCGTGAGCTCCCTTCATTTCATAGCCCATTTCTGAGACAAAATTCATGAGGATTTCTACTGTCGCCGGTTCTGTCTCAAATGGACCGATATGGAGAATTTGGGCCATAGTGCCGTATTCCCAGACTTCAATTTTGACTTCAATATCTTTGCTTGTTTGAGGGATGGACTCGGACTCTTCCGGAATAGGCAGCCCCCAAATCCCAATCCACTCATCCCGAGGAGCATCCGTAATATTGGGCCAACGGGCGCACGGGGCTCCCATCTGGAACTTAATCCCTTTTTTTGCCAGTTCACGACCCAACCCCATCACCGAGCCATAAAGAGCAGGCATGGCCTGCTGGACGACCACATTGGGATCTCCTTTAGTATAAACCACAGCCATTTTGCGCGCTGGCATTTCAATGATTTGAGGATCCGTTTCAGAAGAAGAATCACGCTGTTGGTCCACATCGGGAAGTCCAAAGAAACTTGTGTAGAGGACAGTATAAACAAAGAAAAAGAGGATCAAAGATTTTCCTATATTTTTCATTGTTCACCTCCACCTGTGTTGATTTTTGACGTTTTTGCTCTTTTTTCGATGAAGGCCATCAGGGCCTTTCTTTCAGATTTTGCCTTAATAAAGATCCGAATGCAAGCGCGGCGGTTGAAAAAAGCTGAACTATTTAGACCATAATTCCGTATATTAAAGTGTTATAAAGAACGAGCCATAAATATTGCAGCTCATCAACAGTCATAATGAGGAGGTTTCTATGATGCAACAGTACAAAAAGTCAATTTTTGGTGTCCTGGCCTGTCTGGCATTTTTACTTTCAGTTTTTGGGGGAATGTCTTTTGCTCAAGAGAAAAAGATAGACACGGAAAAACTTTACAGTGAGATCGCCGGAAGTTATGAGTTTGAATATCAAGGTGAATACATGGTGTTTGTCATCACGGTGGAAGACGGAAAGTTAATGATAGCTCCTGAGGGTGAAGTTCCAGACGCGTTACAGCCCGTTGAGGATAAAGACATGACGTTTATCGCATTCAACCCTGAAGGAATGGAATATCAATTCAAATTTGCCCGGGACGACGATGGGAAAATCACCAAATGTACAGCGAGTGTTCCGGCGGCGGGCATCGAAGTCGAAGGAGCAAAAATCAAAGGCTGATCAGGATATCGGCCAGTTTTTTGATGCCTTCCTGAATCTTGTCGGGAGACACATAACTGAAAGACAGCCGAAGATGCTGTGCACTTGGCTGTTCGGCAAAAAAGGGATTTCCATCCAGGAAATAAATATTCTTCTCCTTAGCCGCTCTTTTCACGTCCCCAGATTGTAATCCTTGCGGGAGGGTTATCCAGACAAAAAATCCTCCAGCAGGTTTGGTCCAGGATACTCCTGTAGGCATGGTTCTCTCTAATGCGGCCAGCAAAACATCCCGCCTCTCTTTATAGACTTGCTTTAACGAGACAATGTGAGGTTCGAGCAAACCTTTCCGGCAGTAGGCCGCCATCGCTATCGCTGAAAGCG
>CAZEWV010000048.1:0-11939 GCA_964516025.1 uncultured Eubacteriales bacterium | reverse complement strand
TGGATGGGACAGCCCTTTACCAGGGAGTGGCGGCCCTCTTCATCGCCCAAATTTATGGCCTCCCTCTCACTTTTATGGATCAGCTGACAATCGTATTTATGGCCACCCTGTCTTCGATAGGAGCTGCAGGTGTGCCCGCCGCCGGCATCATCACCCTGGCCATGGTTCTCAGGCAAATAGGAATCCCGCTCGAAGGGATCGCTTTTATCATCGGGGTGGACAGATTCCCTGACATGTTCCGCACCATGACAAATATTACGGGAGACATGGCTTGCTCCGTGGTAATTCAAGCCAGCGAAGAAAAGAACTCGCCATGATCTCTTTCAAATATTTATTCCGCCTACTCAGGCTTTATTTTCACTACAACAAAAATTCCTCACAACTCCCCTATGCCCCTGTCCGTCTCTGGGTGGAATTGACCAGTCTCTGCAATTACAGCTGCATTATGTGCCCCAACAAAGACATGGACAAAGAGGCTCACGGCTATATGGATTTTGCTCTCTATAAGAAAATCATCGACGAGGCTTCAGATTTTGCCTTTGATGTCAATCTGGCCCACCGTGGAGAATCTCTCCTGTTTCCTCAGATTGAGGAGGCTATCCTCTATGCCAAAGACAAAGGACTGTTCACTCGACTCCATACCAACGGGTCTCTTCTCACAGAAAAACTGGCGCACAAAATTTTAGAATCCGGACTGGACCGACTCTCATTCTCCTTCGATGGATTTGATAAAGACACTTATGAAAGAACTAGAGTGGGAGGACATTTCGAAAAAACACTGCAGAATATCATCCGGTTCCTGGAGATAAAAAGAGAAAAAAATTCAAAAACTCCCAACACCTCCATCGAAGTGATCAATTTCGAAGCTGACAAACGCCTGCATGCAAAAGAAGAGTTTGAGGCTAAATTTAAAGATCTGCCTTTAGACAGCTTCGTCATCAAGGACCTCCACAACTGGGCCGGAGAAACGGCCAAAAAACACACTTCAAAGCATTATTCGACCTGCACTTTTCCATGGAATGCACTGGTTGTTTTTTGGGACGGAAACGTTTTGCCCTGTTCACAGGATTTTTTTGGAAGCTGTATTCTCGGCAATGTCAAGGAGTCCTCCCTGAAGGACATCTGGAACAACACACGCATAACACAACTGAGAGAGAAGCTCTCCAAAAAAGACATCGAGGACTTGAAAGCCTGCCGTGAATGCGACAGAGTGCAGCGGAAGAGTTTTTTGGGTGTCCCCAAAGAATTCCTTTGGAAATTTATCGCAAAAAAAATGCCCTGACCTGAATTACCTGGTCAATCAATCCGGGTGAAAATCCGTGCCCCCATTATCTGCATGCAGCGCCCGTCTCACCAATTCTTCCACGCTCGATTCAGAAAATCCAAATTTAAGAAAATCCGAGTGGACATCCCGCCTGCTGTTTTGGAGCATCCCGAGAATGTTGTTCCGAGAAAAATTAGATTTTGATAAAGGCAGGGCCTCAATAACGCCCAGTGCAAAAAGAAGAAGTCCGGAGGGTACGGGAAGAAAAAGACAGAATGAGCGCTGTTGTTTTCTGATTTCTAACATAAGGCTTTTTAAGGTGACCGGTGAGGGCGGGAAGAAATTGTACACCACTCCCCTTTTAAGATAGCTGTTTTTCTTAATGAAATTTCCAAGGACATGACAGATAAGGCCTATGTCTGTGAGATATACCCAAATTCGACCGGCATCGGGAAGAGGGAGAAGCCAATTTTTTTTCACCTGAGACATCATCCTCCGGAAAAGGCCACCGCGGCCTGCTACAAGACCAAATCGACATACAAATTGTCTGTTGGCCACAAACCACTTTTCGATGTCAAACTTGGCTTGACCATAGGATGAAGCCGAATCCTTTCTGGCGGAAAGGGAACTGATAAAGATCTGAAGGTCGACACCATTTGCCTTTGCCTGCTCGGCCCAGCAGCATGTTCCTTCAACGTTAATCCGAAATTCATCTTCACCTCTGTGATTCGCACAGTGGATAAAGACGTCGATGTCTTCGTGCTGAAAAACATCCTTTAAAGGAGATGTCAGGTGTCCCTCATACACCGAATTAAAATATTTGAGCTCTTTTTTTTCTCTTGAAACTCCGATCATTCGACAGCCCTGGGCCGTGAGGCTTGCTGCCGCGTGCTGAGCAATAAATCCACTGGCACCGGATATCAAAACTGTCGTCATGCTTCACCCAATAATACAGAAGACATAAAATCTGCAGTCCTCATCGCATTGGCCATGACAAAGTATGAACAGTTTTTTGCAGGCAATACGGGAAGCACAGAGGCATCTGCCACAAAAACACCGGGTTCACCAAACAATTCACCATTCGGGCTGCAGGTGTACGCTCGATTCGGTTTGGACACCATTGGCAGAGTCCCCGCATAATGTATTCCAAAACCGTTTGGCACCTTGACTACCAGAGATGGAAAAGAATACGCCCCAAGATTCCGCAACGTTTTGAGAACACTTTTTATCCGTTGACCTTGAAAGGGAAAGTCTTTTCCAAATAATTCCAGCTTTTCATCCGTGTTCAGCTTGAGCTCCGCTCCATTCTCAGGGACTGAAGGAAAAAACAACTGTAGAACTATCATGGCCGGCAGCAGATTCCGAATAAACACCAAATTATCCCGGGCCGAAAGTGGAAAATTCTGGAAAAATTCTGCTCGAGCAGGAGATGTGACTTCCAGCACACTTCCTTGGAGAGGACTTTGTTCTCCCTCGAAATCGAACACTATGTTCAGCTGCGTCAGCCCAAAGGAACGGGTTTCCAGGCGAGAACCTATGCGGGGCGGAAAAATAAGCGGGAACTGCAGAGCAGGATTGTCTAAAAGGTTTAATCTTGACTGAAAATCTCTACTCGAAGCCAGTGCAAGTCTCGCACTGTTCACAGCCCCAGCGGCCAAAACCAGTTTCCGGCATCTGAATTGGACTATATTATTATCCCGGATGTTTTCCGAATGAACGAAAAGAACTTTGTCTTCCCGTGTCCAATATTTCGCAAGATATCCTCTTTTATAGACAATCTTTCCTTCCTTAATGAGTTTCTTGAGGGTGAAAGTTGGCGTGTAAATGTAGGAGAGATCCGGCTGCCAAAATTCCAGATTGGAGTAGTCACAGGCCTTTCTTTCATCCAAGTCTTCCGAAAGAACGGCCAGCCTCGGTCGTCCGAGGAAAACTCCTTCCCTATTGAGTTTTTTCTTATGCCGGATATATTTTGCATAGAGTCTTGCCGCATTGGCCGACAGCTCAAGCGGCTGCTGGAGATGTTCTTCACGGCCAAAATATGTGACAAGGTCATCATTGGATCCGCTCATCCCCATCTCTTGTTTTAACTCTTCATAATATGGAGAGAGTTCGGCCTCGCTCACAGGAAATCCGTTCAGATCTCTCTTGTTATACCGATACACTCCGGCCCCCCATGCATTCGCCAGACCCCCCGCCGCAAAACTCTGAATAAGCTGATAATTCTCTGTTTTTGTCGGTGAAAATCTCTGGCTCCCACGGACCACAAACTGCATCCGGGGCGACGTAAGCTTAGCGGGAAGCTGGTTATCCTTGTGAATAAGGTTATGCAGCCCTTCGAGGCCCTCTCCCAGCATCAGAGAGAAACTGTCTGTTGTCTGCCTGTATTCATAAAAGTTCTCAGTAATGGGAGGCTTCATCTCCGGTTGTGAGCCCACATCTATAATACAGGGTTTGATTCCTTTTTTTATGAAACCCAACGCAGCGGCCACACCTGAGAGCCCGGAACCGATGATGACGACATCATACATTGTTCATTTTCCTCAGAAGGAACAAACCCTTTAAAAATTTCACTACAGTCCTGCAGCAGCCATAGGCCATGGACAGGAATCCGGAAAATTTTTGTGTTTTAAAATTTATATAATCACTTTGATTATCGGGAACCGTTTCCGCGATATAGACCATAACCCTAAACGCATGAACAAGAAGCGGAAGTTTTTTTCTGTATCTTCCTGCCAGTTCCAAAGCCTCCAAATCATGGATGCCTTCGACTGCGGCTTTGTATTCCTCGACACGCGCTTCAGGAAATCCAGCGGCTAAGGCCTCAAATGCTTTCTGGTATCTTTCCTCGATGGAGATCGGGACGTCTCTTTTAAAGAGAGCTTTATAAATCTTTTCGGCATCAGACATGGCAGATTTTCCTCAATTTTAGCGCAATTGGATAAAAATCAAAACCATTTTAAGAATTTGACAAGGATTAAGCTATCCAGTATTTTAATCTGTGTTTAAATAGAGATCCTATTTTCCTTTGAGAAACTCATGAAACTCCTGATTTTGATCCCAGCCTATAATGAAGAAGAAACGATTGCGGACGTCATCCAAGAAACGCAGAAAAGTTTCCCTGATGCAGATATCTGTGTCGTCAATGACGGCTCTGATGATAGGACCAGGGCCATCCTCAAAGAAAATCCAGACATCATATCTCTTCATCTTCCCTTCAATATGGGGATCGGAGGAGCTCTCTGGACCGGTTTCAATTACTTCTGTCAAAAGGACTATGAGTTCCTTCTTCGGCTAGACAGTGACGGGCAGCATCCTCCCAGTGAAGCCGCAAAATTACTTGAGCCGTTAACACAAGGAGATGCCGATCTTGTCATTGGATCACGATTTATCAATCGTGAGGGTTACCTGTCCTCCCAGCTGCGGCGAGGGGGGATTAGGCTTCTCAACATGCTCACAACCATCATCATGAAAAATCAGATCACAGACAACACTTCAGGATTTAGAGCCTACAGCCGAAAAGCCGTTTGTCTATTGACCGAAGATTATCCCTTTGATTACCCGGAACCCATCGAGGTCTACCTACTCCATAGAAACGGTTTGCGCATCAAGGAGATCCCCATAAAAATGACAGACAGAAAAGGGGGAGTTTCATCGATTAACCTGCTCCGGACATATTATTATCTTATAAAAGTTCTTCTCACCATCCTGGTGAATTTTTGGAATGGAGGAAGGAATGAATCCTTATCCGATCGGTCCCATTCAGATCTTTAGCATTATCTTTTCCATTTTTCTTCTTGTTCTGATTGTCTATCTGATACGAAAAAAAAAGGTCAGAGAAGAGTATGCCATTCTTTGGATTGCGATATTTGTCATGTTCCTTGTGCTGTCGGCCTTTAGAGGTTTGATTGATAAGTTCTCGTCATTACTGGGCATCCAGTATCAGCCGGCCGCTCTTTTTCTCATTCTGTTCGCCTGCCTTTTTCTCCTGGTTTTCCATTTTTCCATCGTTATTTCAGACATGAAGAAAAAGATAAATGCATTGGCAATGACAGTATCTATTCTAGAAGAGAGGGGGATCAAAAAGGAATGAATTCGACCTAGCGGCCGCGGTCTCTTATTTTCCTGCCCGGATTTCCCACAACAATTGAGTAGTCCGGAAAAGATTTGGTCAGGACCGTTCCGGCTCCAATCACACACCCTTTTCCCAAAGAAACACCATCAAGGACGCAAACCGAGGCCCCCAGCCAGCAATCTTCACCGATATCGATACCTCCCTTGTCTTGAGAGGGTTGAAACATAATGGGGATATCCGTGCGTTCAAAGCTGTGATTGCCTCCAGCGACCAAATAACAATGTCCGGCCAGAAAAGAGTGCTGGCCTATGGTGATCTGTGTTTCGGAAAGAAGGCTGCAGTTTGACGAGATGTTTGCATAGTCCTCCAAAACAATAGAACCTTCTTTACAGCTGAGGATGGTATTTCTTCCCACAATTGCATTGTCCCCAACCGTGATGCCCATATTATTTTCTCCCTTGGCATCGAGAACAGCATTGTCATCTATATAGGATTGATTGCCAATGGATATTTTGTGCGGGTGACGGAGAGTGAGATTTCGGCCAAAAGCTACTCCTTTCCCTACTTTTAAAAAAAGCTGTGGATAGAATAGTCTTCGGCAAAAGAATCCCAGAGCTCCTGGTATCCACGAGAACAAGAGTTGGATGAGCTCATATTTAACAACCTGCCAGAAACCCCGTTTGCCGATAAAAAGATCGACATACTTATTCTTAGGCGATTTTTTTTCGTCCAGAAGCGTTTTTTGAAGGCTGGCCTTATAGCTGTCTTTGTGGTTCTCCATTCCAGTTAGTATATTACGTAAAAGTTTCAGCAAGCACAAGAGCTGAGTTGACGGATCCCCATTTCCGTGATTTCAAGAACGAGTTCTGTGAAGTGATTAGAAATCACGGAAATAGGAATACTTTCTGAGTTGACTCATCAGACCAATTGGTGTAATTAAGAGAAAATGCCTACGAGGAAGAAAACCGTTATTCTTGTCATGTTTGGACTCTTCCTCATCCTTTTTGCCGTCCGGTTTATCCATCTCTCCGCGGATCCTCCTTATGATTTAAGCAAGAGTGGGGGGCCGTATGGAGATCCGGGAGGATACAGCTTCAATGCCCGCAATAAACTCCTCTACGGCACCTACGAAGTGGATAACTACAACATGATGTATATGAGCTACCTGCCTCATCTGGTCACGTTATGGACATTTAAGGTGTTCGGAATCGGGTTCGCTCAGATGAATCTGGTGCCCACTCTTTTCAGCTGCCTCATTCTGATTGTATTTTTTCTCCTCCTCAGGGAGAGGTTTAACGATATTCTGGCATTGATAGGGACAACATTGTTGGGAATGAACTATCTCTTTCTGATGTTCAGCCGTGTGGCCAACCGGATCATGCCCTCCCTCTTCTTTTTTGTCCTTGGACTGTATCTACTTCAGAAAGGGAAAAAAAAGCCAGGTTGGGTGTTCGCTGCCGGCATCGCGTTTGCCGCCGCCATTCTTTCCAAAACAGTCCTTTTTTATGCCCTCCTTGCTGTACTTGCAGGATATTTCCTCTATCTTGTCTTCAATGTTCGGATAAAACACCTTGTGCAACATATCGGATTACTCTTTTTTGGGGCACTCATTCCTTTTATCCCCTATTTTATATTCCTCTACCTACCCAACCGTGAATTCACTCAGGCTTTCAGCCAGATAAACTTTCAGTATCTCATTCCTCCATCTAACCTCTCTCTGCTTTTGAGGTACTTCTGGATAAGGCCGGCTCTTCTTCTCCAGTTCATGCCGGTGCTATCCATCCTGGCTGCGCTGTGTTCCCTGTTGCTCTTGAAAAAATCGGTCACTACTCCCAAAAAGATGTATATGGAAGACTGGATGTTTTCTGTATGGTTCATATTGGGAACTTTTTACTATTCTATCATCCAGCAGCGTGTGACAAGGTTCTTCATCCCTCACATCATCCCGCTTGTCTTTCTGACTGTCGCTCTGGTTCACTTCCTGTCTTCGACAAAAAAAAAGAACATCCCTAAGAGGCCTGGACTTTTATTCGGTATTCTTCTTTTCCTTTGGATGCTTTATCCCGTCAGCCTTCTTATAAAGTTTATTACTGAAAAATTTCCATCTGTTTTATCCAGTCAAGCGGCTCTGTACTCGGCTCTTTTTTTCCTCTCCATAATATTCGCCTTGTTAATCTTGTTCTTATCGAGAACGAGGATGCATACCACATCCATCCATATGCCCCCCAAATTGAAGACCGTGCTGTTTGTCATTTTTATAGGCGCAGTTCTGTTGATTCAAGGAACACAGTATATGTCCTGGGCCTTCTCCCCACGGTTCCAATTCTCTGAAATCTCTCAGGATTATGCTCTGGCATTTGACCATGCCACATTTGCCGGCCTGTGGGCACCGGTCATTTCTCTCGAAAATAAACATAGAGCCCATGAATATTTCCCTGGCTTGATCAACGAAGATAAGAACTTTTTCGATAAATTCGGAATCACACATGTTTTTACCACCACGTCCCACGGTGAAGACAAGACTTTTGAAAGACAATTTCCAAAAATTATGGCACAGGCGAAACTACTGGCCCGGTACCATATTTGGACCACAGAAGTCCTCCTCTATGATATCCATCCAGGTAAAGAAGACAGCAAGGCAGGCCATTTGGAAGCCGAGGTTTATACACGGCCGGGAAGCACTCCGCGATTCGATGCCGAAGCCTCCCAAAATTTTGCCGTTCTTCACAAAAAAAAATCTTCCGGTTTTTTGGTTGTTGTTCCCTTGAAGGAATTTTTGCCTAAAGGAAGATATGAAGTTCTTTTCCGCTTGAAAAGAGAAGGCCAACAGGGCCTCTCCAACGAGAGGATCGTTCGCCTTGATGCGGTCTCAGAAAATATCCGCAGAGTCTATTCTCGTGAAGATGTTTTGTCTGAAAATTTCCCTGAAGGAAAATACCATAATTTCAAGCTGGTTTTTTACCTCTCACGACCCAGAAAAATCGAGTTGAGAGTATTTACTGAAGGCCGTAACAAGATCTGGGCTGACTGGATCAAGATCCAAAGGATCGATTGACCTTAGCCCCCTTTTCACAAGAGATATTCGAGTTCGTCATCTAATCGCTGGTCACAAAAGTCAAAGTACATCTTCACCCAATTCCCTTAATTCGCTTTCTCTTTCAGGATGGAAAGGATCTGCTGAGCTGTGTCTCCCTTTCCAAAAGGATTGTCCCAGTCTCTTCTTCTGCTCAGCATATATCTGACACTCTTCATGACTTCTGTCTTGTTGAGTCCGCTGAGAATATTGGCATTTACCTCTAGAGTTTCCGGTCTTTCCGTAGTGGTCCGCAGAGTCACACACGGCGTCCTCAGCACACAGGCCTCCTCCTGGACCCCTCCGGAATCTGAAAAAATCAGCTTTGCTTTCTTTTCAAGAGAAATAAACTCCACAAATCCTAACGGCTTGATAAACCGGATGGAGAGGTCTTCGGTATCGATAACATCATAGATTTTCAACTCTGTCCTGGGATGGATGGGAAAGATCACAGAAATATCGAGTTCCTTCGCGATCTTGTCCACTGCAGAAACAATGGCTTTCAGGTTGTCTGGATCATCCACATTCTCTTCTCTGTGGATGGTCAGGAGGAAATAGCCATTGGGCTCCAGCTCAAGATTTTTCAAAAGGGAATCTGCTTTTTCTTCGATGAAAGGCTCATATTTGGACAAAACATCTACAATCGTATTGCCTGTGACAAATATTTTATGTTTCTCAATCCCCTCGGACATCAGAATGTTTTTCTGGAGCTCAGTCGGACAGAACAAAAAGTTAGAAATTCTGTCAACAAGAATCCTATTGATTTCCTCAGGCATGGCCACATCATAACTTCGAAGTCCGGCTTCGACATGCCCCACATCAATGTGCAGTTTGGTGGCTGCCAGGGTACCGGCCAACGTCGTATTTGTATCTCCCTGGACAAGGATAAAATCCGGTCTCTCATTGAAAAGAATCTCTTCGATTTTTCCCAGCATGAGTCCAAGCTGCTTCCCGTGATGCAAGCACCCAAGGGGATTTTCAAAAATCTCCTTCTGCGTATTCTTCTCTACGAGACCTTCATTCAAAAGTTTACTCGTATTGATATTGTATTCCGGTGAATCCAGTTCCAGCTGTTCAAAGAATATTTTGTCCATTTCATAAGAAAAATGCTGGCCAGAATGAACGACAAAGTGATTAATCTGCTGGGCCCTGCATTCCTTGATGATGGGAGAAAGCTTGATGACTTCCGGCCGGGTTCCAAGAATAAACGCGATTTTCATTTTTGCCCTAAATACATGTCACAAAAAACTCTAGGTATTAAAAATGAAGTTTAATCTTTTTTTTTAATGCGGGCAAGTCTTCTGAGAGGTGAGTTATCCTTCTTGGTGCGCTCTCTTACGTTTGAGGCGCACCAAAACTTCCCTCCCGATGACAAACAACGCGTTCAAAAAAACCAGAACAATCAAAGGCTCCACAGGCAGCCGGTACCGGAGGTTGTCGATGCCTGAATTCGTGGCCAAAACTGAAATGGCGAAATTATAATTGACTGTTATGATAAGAAGAAGGAGAAAATGGAATATTTTCTGTTTTTTCCTGATCAGGAAAAGAAAGATACCAGGAAGGATCAATACCATAAGGAGGAGACTCGGCAGATTTCGATAGAGTTTTGTGTTGATTTGAAAAAAGAAAAGAAAAATCCGGGAGAGGGGATCCCTCTTCGACAGCAGTTTTCTGTTATAGGGAGCCATCCAGTAAGAAGAATAATTCTTGTAATAATACTCTGCCGATTCCGGAATCTGTTTGATGTAATCCCAGGGATAGTCTTTAATCATACGCACATTCATCTTCATATAGATACGGGAAATTTCGACCGGGGTCAGATTGAATTCTTCTTCGAGTCGAGTCTGAAAGTTATGGGTATTCAAATCTTCCTCGAGATAAATTGCGACGAAGCGGTCCAATTCCACATCTTCGCCCATTTTGTATTTATGAAAAAAACTTTTTGTATAGTGCCGGAACTGCAGTGGCATCACCGTGGACATGCCGAAATAGTCGAACTTAATTTTGTTCCTTACACACCAGGAACCAGTCCCCGCAAGAGTGAAAATGAGGAATAGGGCCAATCCCTTTGCATGTGTTTTAAGAAAAGAATCCTTAAAAACTTTTCGGAAGTGGACCAGGGTTGTGGTCCCTATGAGGGCAATAAAATAAACCAAAAATACAGGTCTTGTCAGCAGCAGCAGTGCCGAAAGGATTCCCGCAAGATAGGGAGCGTATTTTTTCCCCTCGAATATCTGATAATAAAACATCAGAGTCAAAAGCAGCAGGGTCGTGGCCAAGAGCTCCGTGAGAATGTTGAATTCAAATCCGAGAATAAAGTAGTTGCAGTTGTAAAAAATGCCCACCAGCATGGAAAACCATCGGGAACCGGTCAATTTTTTTGAGAACATGTAGATTAAAAGGCTGTTTCCGAGCCCCAAGAAAAACACCTGGACAAAAACAATTAGACCAAGATAATTTGATGTGAAAGAGAAGAGTTCATTAAAAAAGTGCAGCATTTCCATGAACAGCGGGTATCCAGGTGTTCTCATCGTGGTGAGGTCAGACAGGAAAAGATATGTCAGTGAATCCGTTTGGATTCTCGGAGAAACCTTAAGAAAAAGATAAATTCGAGTGATCAGGCCGGAGGCAAGAACCGCTAGGTATGGTCCTTGCGTGGAAAGAATAGTGCGCAGCGTTCTTTTTCCCTTGGATTCTCTCATATTTTTTTTCTCAGGACTCTCCAGTCCCCGACTTTCTCATAAAAGATGATCCCCTTCTTTGGGGCCATACGTTCTTTCGGATAAAAATAGAGGATGACATAGGGCTGAAGTATTTTTTCCCCATGTCCAAGAGTTAAACTAGTGAGTTCCCCGTCATGAAAAATCACTTCAAAATTTTCGAGCTCACTGGTGATGTCTCCCGGAAAAGCATATTCCAAATACACATTCCATACCTCTTTGTCTCTATGAAAATTGGAGATCGTGAGAGAGCTGTTTGAAAAATGGAACTTAAAGCTTTCATTCCTCTTGTCGGATAACTTCAGGAATTGCAGAAGCCTCAAATCCACATTCCTGACAACCCTGTTGAGAAAGAACCGTTCTCTAGACAGAAAGAAAAAGACAACCACAAACACGGAGAACAGGGTAAGTCCCCAGACAACAAGACACGATTTAGACCGTAAATTCATCAGATTCTGATGCTCAGATTGATCTAGTTATTTTCAGATTTTAGTAGCCCCAAACTATATCACTTTGTTCTTGGGGGGTCAATCAGAGTCAAGCTATGGAGTAAGCGCTTAACCGGTCATTCGAAATCCAGCCCGTCCAGGAGGGCTGACGTTTTCCAGAGAGGTGCAAAATCGAAGGGAAGATGGTACTTGAACCTGAGGGTCAAAATACCGGGTTGTTCGGCTTGGGAGTTCTGAATATCCTTTATGATCACAACGTTTTCTCCCCAGACCAGTCGTTCCATCAGGACAGGGATTCCATCCAATTCGGCCTCGACCTCCTGAGTGTAATCCCCATACCAGTGGGGATGGAAAAACTTGA
>CAZEWV010000047.1:0-12133 GCA_964516025.1 uncultured Eubacteriales bacterium | reverse complement strand
ACTATATTAATATCATCGAATTATAGAGAGTTTTTGCGGCCTGACCCCAATTCCATATGACAATTCCAAAAAGAATGCACAATTTTGTTGAGTCTTCACAACTCTCACAGATTGATAGATCGTCCGCGGGAGACGACAAGAATTTTTTTTGCTGGTTTGATTCCCACACAGATCATAACACCTATGTATTTGGATGTATTTTTTCGTCTCAAGAGATTTTTTCTTGCTCGATTTGCAGGTAAAAACCTCCTGCGAACTCCAACATTAAAGAACAAATGATAGAGATATCGATAGATAATCTTGAAGGTTGCTGAAATTCCAACGATTTTTATGAATTTCATCGTTTCCCGGACCGCAATCCGCTGGTGTTCTGCGGTTTGGATCTTTTGAACTCCTATATCCGTAAACCAACTTTTCCACTGAGTAGGCGTGGAAAGATTGAAATCAAATTCAATAGCTTCTGACAAAATCCTTTCTGCTTCTTGAATTTCTTGAGAGACTTCATAAGGGATCAGGGTGTCTTTAAATATCTCAACCAAACCCAGAAAGCCGCCGGGTTTAAGGACCCTCATAAATTCGGCGAGTGCCTTTTTTTTGTCGATAAGGACGCAAACAAACTGAGCAAAAACGACATCAAAACTATTATCCTCAAATGGAAGTTTTTTGGCATCGGCCACACGGAAAGTCGCTTTATCTTCAAGGTTGAGCTTTTCTGCACGTTCCCTGGCCATCTCGATCATCCGATTTGAGATGTCTATCCCGATAATGCGGCAGTTTTTTTCTTCTGAAATACGGCAGGCCATAAAACCAGTTCCACATCCCACTTCCAGGACAGTACTTTCTTCGTGGATCCCACATCTCCGGATAAGATCTTCGGCCACTTTCAGTCCACTAAACTGGAACAGAGGAACTCCAAGATAGGCCGTAAAATCATAATAGTTGAGCTGGGAGACTTCTTTCCGTGTGAGTCTTTCTTTAGACATTGTTAACTGCCAATCTGATATTGATCCGGGTGGTTGCAGAAAATACCTTTTTATTTTTGCTGACACTGCTCAATCAATTCATCCAGTGTGTCCCTCTCCTTGATGGGAAGCCGGCTGTAAAATATCTTTTTGTAGTCTTCAAAATATTCAAGGGCTTGAGCCTTGTCTCCTTTTGAAAGAAGCGTTAATCCCAAGTTATAGAGTGGAAAGGAAAAATCCGGCTTGAGCTCTACAGCCTTCTTCCAACAGAATACTGCGGCATCGATATCCCCCACCTTCCCATAAGCTGTTCCCAGCCCATTGTAAGCCGAGGCATAGCCCGGATCGAGCTCGATGGCTTTTTTAAAATTGTGAACGGCCATTTGGAGATCGCTCGCTTTTTTAGACTTGATGGCTTGGGTAAGATAGAGTGAGCCAAGGTTATTAAAAATCACAGGATAATTATCATCCAGTAAAAGAGCCTGTTGGTAAGCTTTAACCGCGTTCTGAAAATCTTTCTTGCTCCAATAGGCCACTCCCATGTAATTCCATAAATCAGGGTCATAATCTATAAGAGCCAATCCCCGTTTAAATATTTCAATCGCAGAGTCATACTGTCCGATTTCGATAAGAAGGATGCCGTATGTGCTGATGATCTTATAATTAGAAGGGTTAAACTCAAGACCCTCTTTGAGCGTGTTCACGGCTTCCATCAGTTTCCCCTGCTCCTTGTAGAGAGTCGCAAGATGGGAATATGCCTGATCGAAGTCCTTTCTTTCAGAAATAATTTCTTTTAACAATCTTATACCTTCCATGATTCGACCTCCGTTAAACTCCTTAATGGAATTCTGGAATTTGATCTGATACGGAAGAAGAGTTTTTAAATCGTCTTCGACCGTGTACGTTTTTTTCATTGTGGCTTGAATGCTGGATAGGTACCCAAGGCTCTCCAGTTTTTTAAGGGATTCTTTATCAACTGAAAAACGCTCTGAATCATTTTCTGCAAGAGACAGCATCTTTATGAGTTCGTCCAGATTTTTCTTGTACAGATTCAGATCTTTTTTTTCGATCAAATTTTGAGTTTCACCAAAATCTAAAGATAGATCATATAATTCCGGGATGGGTGAATCGATAAATTTTAGATGTCCCTCTATGTATCCTTTTTGGGGCGCCCAACCTCTGTTGAGATTGGCATAAAGGGCCTCAAAATAAATCCTGCGTTTGGGAAGTTTTTTTCCCTTTGCTGCGGCCAAAAGTGAGACTCCCTGCAGAAAAGATGGCTTTTTAATCCCTGCAACATCACAGATTGTAGGAAAAATATCGGAATGACTGACATTCTGCTCGACTTTTCCTGGCCTTGCTCCAGGAAAAGACATGATCAGTGGAATCCGGAGCGTCGAATTATAGGCAAAATACCCATGAGTCGGCTCTCCATGTTCACCCAGAGATTCGCCGTGGTCTCCGGTAAAAATAATAAGCGATTTATCATAAATATTTTTTTCTTCTAAATAATCGAATAATTGTCCTATGGAAAAATCGACATAGGCCACTTCTCCGTTATAGGCTTGGCCTTCATATTGTTCACGGAAAGGTTCAGGCGGTTCGTAGCGCTGATGAGGGTCAAAGCAGTGAATCCAGCAAAACCAGGGTTTTTCCTGAGAATCAATCCACTCCATTGCTTTGTTTATGACAACCTCGGCCCGCCTTTCCACATAGGAAAACTCCTGGAGGCTTTTATAACCGTAGTTGTCATCATAGACATCAAATCCCTGCTTGAGTCCAAACCGGGAATCAAGCGGAAAAGCCCCCACAAAAGCTCCCGTGGCATATCCACCAGTTTTGAGATGTTCGGCCAAGGTGAGAAATTCATCATGAACTATAAAGTGTGAATTATCATGCACCCCGTGATACAGAGGGGTCGTTCCAAGCATAATATTGGTATGAGACGGGAGAGTCATAGGGGTATGGGCAAAAGCTTTAGTAAAGACAACACCACTTAGAGCCAGCCTGTCGATATTTACAGTTTTGAGATGTTTGTCGCTGTAGCTTGAGAGCCTGTCCGGGCGGAGCGTATCGATAGTGATCAGGAGAATATTGGGCTTTTCGTTTTGTGATGCTTTTTTTGCCAAAGAATAGGGAACAAAACTCACACCAAAAAAGAAAAAAACAATAAAGATTTTTAATGCCTTCACCTTTGGAAAAGAAAATGCCCCCCCTGCTCCATGGTAGACAGGAGGGGCATTGAGTGTTTGCATCTGTTGCTGCTTAGAAACTGTACCTGATCGAGAACTTGAATACTCTGGGATTGAGGATCAAGAGGTCCTGATTAAAATTGGGAGCGGTGATTTGAGCTTCTTTCTTCAATGAGTGTGCAGCGTTGGAGACATTAAATGCATCAGCAGCAATAGTAACCGTCGAAGTATCAGAAGTCTGAAATGATTTTTCCAGCCTCATGTTGAGCACATAATAAGCAGGAAGACGTTCATCTCCATATTTTCCTTCTCCGTCCGGACTGCCGTAAATTTCAATCTGTCCGATACCGGGAATGTTCTCAAGAGTATAGGTTGGTATGACATAGCCTTCTCTTGCCATAAAAACACCGCTGAAATTGATCCCGAATGGGAACTTGTAGAGACCGGAAAATTTCGCCGTCCATCTGGAATTGACAAAAAGGCCTTGGATACCCGATCCTTCACTTTCAGGAGCTACAACACCACCATCAAAATACTGCTCATTTGTAAGACCAAAATTAGTCGTGCCAGCCAGCATATCATCGATGCGGCCGAGGAATTCGCCCTCATAAAATCTTCTCCAGTCCGAAATACCGAACGAACTAGTCATCATCCAGTTGTTGGATAGTCTTTTTTCAAAGACTATCTGAGCACCCAGGTAGCGGTCATAAGCCTTGTCATGATTGGTCAGGTACTGGTAGGGAAAAAATTCCTTACGTCCATACAAATCGTAACCGGTGGTTTCATCCTGTCCGACGACATAGTAATTGTCCTCTGTTTCCAGCGTCCCATCAGCCTTCATCGATCTAAACCAGTTTCGTTTGTGATACTTTTTGTAGAAGAGTTCAATACGACCGGCAAAATCCGGAATAATCTCTTTTTCGTAAAAGAGGCTGACTTCATCCATTAGCGGAGAATTGTAGTTCGGATCAAACTTATTGAGAGGTGTAACCGAGGTGGGATCGTCCAGATTGATGGTCGAGGCATAATCGATCCAATAAGTGGGATCATTGGGATCCTTCAATTCGCCGGTATCCCAGTCATAGCCAAACAGCTCATCCGGAGTGACTCGAGTATCACCATTGAGATCCTGGTAGGCAAGATAGATATACGTCCAGCCTAAAGGATCGATAAAGTAGGCGATATTGTTTCCGGACTGTGATCCATAACGGGCAGCAGAGAACTTGAGGACATCTTTTCCGTTTCCAAACATATCCCAGCTCACGCTGAAGCGCGGCGAGAAAACCTGCCATTTCGCATCGTGCTGAAACTCATCCATCTGTAAAGCGGGCATGTACTGGGGAAGCCACTGGGAGGCTGGAATATCGACATTTTTGATAGTGGATGTTTCCTGGTCATACCGGAGACCGAGAGTAAAGGCAAAATTGCCGATAGAGATATTATCCTGCGCAAAAAGACTGTAGCGCTCGAAGGCATAGTTGGGGACATAATCCCTGAAGAGATTAGCATACCATTCCTGTCCTGTCGGAAAATCGGGATTTGATCCATAGGATTCCAACAGAATATCAGACTCATAAAGGTTAAAACTGCTGGTCTGTGCACTCATGTAATCGGCTCCAAATTTGAACTCATGATCCGCACCCAAAAAGTCTTCCTGGAAGTAGAGCCCGGAGACATTCACATTGATGGAATCTCTGCCTGTTCCGTAGTCGATGGTGTTTCCCGACATATAGAAACTCGGGTCATACGCCCAGATCATGTAATCTCCTGAACCGTCTGTGGTGTGCTCCTTCTGGGGTTTGAGGTTGAACATATTATCCGTATAGATGGCCTTGGCATTAAGATAGAGGTTTCCAAAAATCTGCTCCAACTCGGCCTTCCATATATATCCGGGTCCAATCTGATCCCAGAGTGTATCGGCATCCTGCTGAGTGTATCCCACATAGGCTCTACCCCATTTGTTTTTATTGTCGTACTGGACAAAACCATTAAATCGTGTGTTTGTCGCAATCTGAACATCTGTCCTGAAATATCCGGACAACAGCCAGGTCCTGTCTTTGGAACCGGAAAGTGTCAACGCTTCAATATCCTGGACACCCCAGGAACCATAAAACCAGGCACGGTCTTCGACGATAGGTCCGCCAAAGTTGGCTCCGTAGAGATAAAATCTGTTCACGCCCCCGGCAGTGTAGCCTAAGTCAGAAAGTTCTTCGGGAACATTGTCTGACTGCCAGGCATTTCTTTCCACATCCATAAAAAATGTTCCGGAGTACTTGTTTCCACCACGTTTGGTGATTAAATTGATCTGGACTCCACCCGTCTGCATGGCAATGTCGTTGTTTCCGTAAGTAATCTGGATTTCATCATACAGTGAGGGATTCAAGTAGGCGGGAGTTGCTCCAAGAGCCGAGTTATCGGTGATGTTTGCCCCATCGATATTCCAAGTCGAATCCACAGGATCCGTCCCGTTGCCGATGTAATTGGACTGCTGACCACCTTCTGAGCCACCGACATCACTTTTGTCAACCAGCATCCCCGGCATCATTTCCAAAAGGACCCACGGATTCCTGGCGGTAGGAAGCCCCATAATCATTTCGTTTGAGAGAGTAAAACTCACCTGGACTCTTTTCGTGTCGATAACGGGAGCTTGGCCGATAACCACGACTTCTTCTTGTATCGTGGCCATTTCCATTGAAATTGTCAGATTGATGTCCTTTCCAAACATGACGGTCATTTCTTCCCGGATATGGGTTTTAAAACCGGGCATTTCAAGTTTGAGATTATAGTCGCTGGCCACAGGCAGATTCAAAAAACGGAAGTGTCCTCCATGGGAAGTCACTGCCGACATAGTAACAATCTTTGAACCTGACAATGTCACATTGACGCCGGGTAGCGGCTCGCCATCCATATCTTTTGCGATGCCTTTGATGGATCCGAACTCTGCACCAAAAGCTACAACAGCGACAACTAAAAATAAGCACATTAGCAATAAGGTTTTTTTCATTACCTCCTCCTTTTAATTATTTGTTTTCTTTTATGGGTGAGAAATATTTCACTCCATTTGTCTCGATTTTTTTTACTAATTTTTCACCTCCATTGATTCCATTGAGCAAAAATCATGCCAATTAAATAAGAAGGTGCCCTTCATGAATTGTGGCTTCTTATAAAGAAGTCTATATTTCAGAGGATTAAAAATGGTGCGGCTCTGGGAACTTGGTACTAAGGGACTAAAAACGAAATAAAGACTTATAGATCAAGAAAAAAAAATATCAATAGAATCTATTTAGACGAGACATATCCTTATGATTAAATTGTCTAATTATTAGACGTTTTACTAGAAGAAGTTTTATTTGTGAATGTCATATTTTTCAATTTTATTATCCAATGTCTGTCGAGTTATTCCCAATATTTTAGCGGCCTCACTTTTGTGCCAGTTCGTGTGTCTTAGTACACGGACAATGTGATCTTCCTCAAGATACTCAAGCGATTCCAAAGGAGAAGAGATCTCCTGTTTTCCCAAACGCAGGTGATGGGGAAAATCTTCTGGTTGGATGATTTCACCATTCCCCATCACTATGGCGCGGTCAATGCAATTTTTTAACTCCCTGACATTGCCGGGCCATTCATGGGAGAGAAGAAGTTTTTGAGCTTGGGAGGAGATTTTCTTCACTCTTCCAGCTATAAAATAATGGGCCAGAGGAAGAATATCGCTTTTCCGCTCCCGGAGAGCAGGCAGATTAATGGAAACGACGTTTAATCTGTAAAAAAGATCTTCTCTAAATTCCCCGTTCTCCACAGCTTTTCTCAAATCTTTATTTGTCGCTGCAATCACACGCACATCAACTTTTATTGTAACGGAGCCCCCAACTTTCTGAAATTCCTTTAGTTCCAAGATACGGAGCACTTTGGCCTGCGTTTCAAGACTCATATCCCCGATCTCATCGAGGAAGATCGTTCCGTTATGAGCCATCTGAAATTTGCCCTGCCGAGAAGACGTAGCCCCTGTAAAAGCACCTTTTTCGTGCCCAAAAAGCTCGCTCTCTATCAACTCTTTAGGAATGGCTGCACAATTGACGGCGACAAGGTTTTGTTCTTTTCGTGGAGAAAGGGAATGAATAGCCCTGGCCACAAGCTCTTTTCCAGTTCCGGTATCCCCCTCCAAGAGGATTGTGATATCCGAGGGGGCCACCTTTTTCATCGCTTTGAAAACATCTTTCATAAGAAGAGAATCCCCAAGTATCTGGTATTCTGTCTTGAGAGCCTTTCCTAAACGCTCGTTCTCTTGGGCGACAGACCGGTGAAGATAGGCATTCCCCATAGCGATTCCTGCCTGATGGCACATGGCCATCATAAACATTAAGTCTTCCTGGGAAAAACTTCCCACCACTGCCCTATTATCCAGATAGACAACACCAAGGACCTCACCTTTAAAGAGCAACGGCGAGCATATGGCAGAACGGATATTGTACTCATGGACACTTTTGACTTCACGGAATTGACTGTCTTTTTTGGCATTGATGGTCATAATGGACACGCGTTCGTTAACGACCTTATGAACGATAGTCCGGCTCACTTCCAGTTTCTCAGGTTCCTGGTCAACGGTGACATCCCGGACAAGCTCACACGTGAGTTTTCCCGTCTTTTTTTCAACAAGAGCAATAAAACCTCGTTCGGCATTCAGCATTTTGAATGCGGTATTCATGATCTCATCCAACAAATAAAAAGGATCCTCCAGGTGCGAATTGACAGTTTTGCCAAATTCATACAAAAGCATGAGTCTCTGATGATCTTCATGAAGAGACACAAGATCTTTCGAGTCTAAGTCTGAAGCAGAAAATGAAACGGTCTTTTGAGCATCCAGAGAGGTGACTTCAACCGCTTCCTGGGACATCTCATCCGCCGGGAGGAATTCGACATTAGCCGTGTCTCCAGCTTTAAAAATGAGCTCAGAATGGCCGAGTTTAATTTTATCCCCATCTTTCAATTTGTGTTTGGAAATAATTTTCTCATTGATCCTGACAGGAGATTTGGCTCCGATATCGTGGATCTCAAAGGTGCCATCCTTCAAAACTAATATTTTTGCATGATCCCTCGACAGAAAAGGATCCGCCAGCGCCACATCGTGCGCAGGATTTCTCCCAATAGTGACACTGGGTTCCTTAATCTTGATGGTCTTTATCTTTTTGTTTTCGCGCAGAAGTATGAGATAGGCCATTGAACTCTTCTGCTTTATAACACAATCTTTTTTTTGTATGCAACGTTTTTTCCTTCAACCTGGATACTTCACTAGGGAAAAAATTGAACATCGATATTTTTTATGAATTATTTAGGTTAAAAAGTAAACGAAATGCTATATAAGAACGTCTATATAAATAGAGTGATCACATGACACTGGCGACAGGTATCAAACTAGGCCCCTATGAAATTTTGTCCAAACTTGGTGAAGGGGGAATGGGGATTGTGTACCAGGCGCGAGATCCTCGTCTGGAACGGGACGTGGCCATAAAGGTCCTCCCTGACCGATATGTGAGGGATAAAGTCGCCCTTGCACGCTTTCAAAGAGAAACAAAAGTTGTAGCCTCCCTGTCTCATCCCAATATTAGATCTATCTATGATTTGGGTATGCACGGAAATCAATCCTTTGCAGTGATGGAACTGCTCGATGGAGAGACTCTTGCCGATCGACTAAAGAGGGAGCCCCTGCATTGGCTGGAAACCGCCACCATCGCTATAGCGATGGCCGAAGGTCTTGCCGCTGCCCACAGCAAAGGGATCATCCACAGGGACATCAAACCCAAAAACATATTTCTCACAAAAAATGGAACTGTTAAAATTCTGGATTTTGGACTTGCACACTGCGAACTCAGTGAGACAAATAAAGGGGATACGATCACTTTAAAAACTCACCCCGGTGTTGTGATTGGCACCTATCCCTACATGTCTCCGGAACAAATTTCCGGACGGCCTGTCGATGAGAGAAGCGATATCTTTTCTTTCGGTTGTGTTATGTATGAGATGATAACTGGAAAAAGTCCGTTTCTGAAAAAAGGACCGGCCTCGATTTTTGCAGCCGTTCTCAGTGAATCACCCGCTAAAATCCAGGAATCAAAGATGGGGATTCCTGAAAAATTTTCACAGATAATTTCAATCTGTTTAGAAAAAGATCCAAACCACAGGTTTCAATCCTCACAGGAAATGATCGCCAAACTCAGACTCCTTGAAAAAGATAATTTTGCCCAGCTCAACAGAAGTTCCAGTGCATCTGTCGCCGTCCTCCCCTTTGTGAACATGAGTCCAGACCCGGAAAGCGAGTATTTTGGAGATGGCCTGGCGGAAGAACTCATCAACTCATTGTTTAAAATTGAGAGGCTCCAGGTCGCCTCAAGGACATCGTCCTTTACATACAAAGGAAAAAACCAAGATATCCGCCATATCGGCGAACAGCTGAATGTCTCGACTGTCCTCGAAGGCAGCGTAAGGAGATCTGGAAACAGGCTGAGAGTGGCCGCACAGCTGATCGATACGGCTAATGGATATCACCTGTGGTCGGATATATTCGACCGCGAAATTGAAGATGTCTTTGAAATCCAATTCGAAATTTCAGAAAACATTGCCCAAGCTCTTCGTGTTGTTCTCTCAAATCAGGAAAAACGCGCTCTGCTTCATGTGCCCACAAGGAATGTTGAAGCCTATAATTACTTTCTCCGCGGACGTCAGTATTTTTACCAATTTACACGGACAGGTTTTGAGCAGGCCCGAAAGCTTTTTGCTCAAGCACTCAACCTCGACCCAAATTATGCCAGCGCGTACGCATGGGCTTCATACTGCTATTCTTTTATCTGTTCTTGGTTCGACGCCAGTGAGACCAACCTCAATAAAGCGGATAAAACGAGTCTCAAAGCATTGAAGCTGGGTCCTGAATTGGCTGAATCGCATGTGGCCAGGGGCATGGCACTGACACTGCTGAACAAACTTCAAGAAGCCAGAGAAGAGTTCGAATTTGCACTCCAACAGAATCCTGAACTCTATGATGCCTATTATTTTTATGCACGTGTCTGCTTCACCCAAGGCGAACTGGAGAAAGCTGCCGAATTGGCGGAAAAAGCGAACAAGCTTCATCCCAATGACTGCAATGCACCCTGTCTGCTAGGAATGATCTACGACAGTCTGGGAAATGAAGAGAAACAAAAAAAATCACTCCTCAGGGGTCTGAATGCCATCGAAAAGCAGATGAAGATGTTTCCGGATGATGCACGCATTCTCTACCTCGGCGGGGCGATCTCAATCCGGCTTGGTAAAAACAAACAGGGTTTAAAATGGGCTGAGCTGGCCTTAGATGCAGACCCGGTTGAACCTATGACCCTTTACGGGATCGCCTGCAGTTTTGCCCTGATCGGTCATCCGGACAGGGCCTTTGAGTGCCTCGAAAAAGCAGCACAATACGGTCGGCTTCCCAGGGAATGGATCGAAAAAGATCCCGATCTAAATCCTCTCCGAGAACATCCGCGTTACACGGCACTTCTCAAAACCTTGAAATAAAGTTTATCCTTCTATTTTGGTCCCTTCCAGTTCCATTCCCTCAGTAAGGACCACACATTTGGTGATTTTCTTATTTTCATCTCTAGAGAATGTGATTTCAAAGAACGTTCCATCCATATCTGTCGTTTCAAATGACATACTCTCCAGCTCAACAGGCTCAAGTTCCACTTCCTCATCATCATTCTCTGATGTTCCATAAAGTGTGCCATCTTTGACCATGAAGGTGAGAATAAGGGCTTGACCTTCATAATAAAACTCATATTTGCCGGAAATTTCTTCGTAGAGTTTTTCAGGCCTGGCCCTAATTCTTCCAGCAAATTGACCTTCAACTTCTCCTATGATAACCTGGATCATTCAGGTCTATGGAGGCTTTGGGAGCATGATAAATTCCATTAAACTCTTTTTTTTTATAGGGAAAAAATTTTTCATTTTCTCTCTCGGATTGATAATTCTTATAACTGGAAACACATGCGCACCTCAACTCTCACCTGAGCTAGCTCAGATAGAATCTCATATTCCAGTCATTCCCGCACCGGCCATCGTCGATAAAAAACCGGGAAGATTCAGAATTATCCCCGGTTTCCGGATCCTTTCAACTTCAAATGATGGGGACGTCCTAAAAATAATAAACTCATTTGCTGAAAAACTGCGAAAAATCGATGGTTTGGACGTGCCAATCTCAGCTGGTTCTAAAGGTGAAATTCGGGATAACATTTTGGTAATTGATTTATCGTCCAAAAAATCACACCTTGGGAACGAGGGTTACGAGCTTGAAATCAATCCGAACTCTATCTATTTATATGCCTATAAGCCTGCTGGCCTTTTTTACGGTGTCCAGACTCTTCTCCAACTTTTTCCTCCCCAATTAGAAACCGGACTGGATCTTCCAACACTTATAACAATAACGCTGCCCTGTGTTAAAATCATTGACACACCGCGTTTTCCCTACAGGGGAATGCACCTGGATGTGGGCCGGCATTTTTTTCCCGTATCCTTCATCAAAAAATATATCGACATTCTGGCTGTGCATAAATTCAATACCTTCCACTGGCACCTTACCGAAGACCAAGGTTGGAGGATCGAGATCAAACAGTATCCCAAACTGACTGAAATCAGCAGCTACAGGGATGAAACACTCGTGGGCCATTACAGGGATAGGCCACACAAATTTGACGGCCAGAAGCATGGTGGGTTCTACACGCAGCAGGAGATCAGGGACATTGTCCGGTATGCAAAAGACCGGTACATTACAATCATACCGGAAATCGAGATGCCGGGTCATTCTGTGGCGGCAATCGCGGCTTATCCCGAACTTTCATGTACGGACGGGCCTTTTGAAGTGTCCACAATTTGGGGTGTCAAAGAGGATGTTTACTGTGCAGGGAATGACAAGGTTTTTGAATTTTTAGAGAATATACTTTCAGAGATTATCGAACTTTT
>CAZEWV010000046.1:3878-12193 GCA_964516025.1 uncultured Eubacteriales bacterium | reverse complement strand
CCCTCTGCGGATTTGCGCATATTGCGTCTCTAGCCATATTTGTTGGAGGTGTGGGAGCGTTGGCTCCTGAAAGGGTAAAAGATCTCTCCCGTGTGGGATTTAGGGCCCTTCTAGCTGCAACGCTGGCCTGTTTAATGACCGGAGCCGTTGCCGGAACCTTCTTCACTCAGAGTTCTATCCTCCTCGGCAAGTGAGGTTTGGGGAGGTTTAGAGAGACTGACTCCCTCTATACTCGCTAAAATCAATCCCACTATCAGAACCGGAATAAAGTTTATTCCGTGCAAAACAAATGCCAATGTTAAGGCTTCGCTTTTTGGGACCGCGAACAAACCCAGCGACAGCTGGCAGAGCCAGTGGTACGTGCCGACGTAGCCGGGAGATGAAGGGACGATCACGCTGATGGTGGTGATCACTAGGACAACCAATGTGGCTGTCCATGGAAGATTGTATTGGGAGACAAAGTCAAAAGCGTAAAAATGCACCTGGAGGATGGCCCCGTAACAGGCCCAGATGAGAAGAGATAAAATGGATGTAATCACATAATGGCGCCAGTTCTTAAGGCCTACCACCCCATCGAGGAACGAGTGGAGCAGTCCACCCACTTTTGATGAGATTTTTAATGAAATTTTCTTTGGCAGTGGCTTGAGAATCTTATCTAAAATGCGTAAAAACACATCGCTATTCTTTTTCATTACGATAAGAAGGACGAGCAATATCACAACTCCGGCAAACATCAAATAACCGCTTGTTGACACCCAAGCTGGGAAAGGAAATACCACAAATGTCAGCGCCATAAGAAAGAGCAGGGTGATCACATCGATGATCCGTTCGATGACGATTGTTCCAAATACCGAACTTGTTCTGACCTGATTTTTTTTGCTGAGAACATAGGCCCGCAAAAATTCACCAAGGTGTGCGGGTGTAAACGTGTTGGCCATATATCCGATCATAATTGCGGTGAAAAGGTGTCTGGTTTTAACTTTTTGTATGGGGGCCATCAGATAATGCCAGCGGATGGCCCGCATCCAGTGGCTGAAAAAGATAAAAAAAACAGCGAGTAGGAGATACCAGTAGTTGGCGCGCTTGAAGGCATCCCCCATCTGGGAAAAATCCACTTTCCTGAAGGCAAAATACATGAATGTAGCGCCGAGCAGTAGGCCGAATAATAGCTTGAAGTGATTCTTTTTAAGCATGATATGTCCCACATAATATAGGGGATTCCCCTGTCGGTTGCAATGAATTTCTCGTGGTGACTTGAAGGCATTGTCATTGCGAGGAATCAAATGACGAAGCAATCTCATTTGTAAAGATCGCCACGCTACGCTCGCGATGACATAGGGTGAATGGGCTTATGGATTAAGGGCCGCGATGTCCATTTGACAATCATTTTTCCTTGTGCTACTTGATAATAAAGCCGAATGAGTCTTAAAACCGAAGGAGAAGGAACGTGATCTCAAAATCCAAAGTTTTATTAGCTATTCTTCTGACAATGGCCCTGTTCTTAACAATCCCAAGCTCTGGACAGGTCGAAGAAGAACACTTCATGGGGCTGAAACTGGCAACGCCGGACCAATTGCGGGGAGTTCCGCTGGCATTTACCCCCTATTCCGGGGATGAACTCCCGGACTCTGTGGACCTCTCTCAATACATGCCCCCTCCCGGACACCAGGGAAAACAGAATAGCTGTGTGGCTTGGGCTGTTGCCTATGCCGTCAAAAGCTACCAGGAACGAATGGAAGAGGGCATTCCCTATGTCCAGGATGGGCGAATATCTGCCAACAGGGTGTTCAGCCCCGCTTTCATCTACAACCAGATCAACTCGGGACAAAATATTCCCACTTATTTCATCGATGCATTCAACATATTGTCCAATCAAGGGGCTGTGACTTGGGCGGACATGCCATACAATCAGAACGACTTCATCTCAAAACCATCCGCTTCGCTTAAACAGAAGGCCAGAAAATACAGGATCGACTTCTGGCGCCAGGTCAACATCCGGGACACAAAGGAGATCAAGGCCCATCTTCACGCCGGATACCCAATCATCGTCGGAGCCAAAGTAGACAGAGCCTTCATAAAACACCCAGCTAGGACTATCTGGAATTCCATAGGGGAGGCCATCGGAGGACATGCCATGGTTGTTGTGGGATACAGCGATAAGTACCAGGCATTCAGACTCCTCAATTCATGGGGCCAGGACTGGGCTGATAATGGGTTCTGTTGGGTGGATTACACTCACTTCCACAGAGTTGTCAACGAGGGCTATGTGGTTAAGGATGCTTTGAATACACCGGCTCCCCAACCCGATCCCCGGCCTCGGACGACCCCTCAGTCCCGGGAAGCCGTCTTAACTGTAACGAATGTAGAGCACAACACAAACTTTCCTGACCAACCTGATTTGGGATACTTCATGAAATTTACCGGTACCCTGTTTATCCCCCCCAGCCTTGGTTACAAGAACCAGGTGGCCATTCATTTCTACAGTGATCTGGGGGGAGGCCGGCAGGGGAACTCGGTCCTCAGCGTTGACCAGAACTACATGGATCCGGATGGGTACGTGGCCTGTGGAACCGCAGTCTACGACATCCCTCCCCAAGGACTCAACACGACCTGGGTGACATGGATCCCCTATAATGCTTTTAATGTCCCAAAGGGAAGATATATCAACTCTGGCCGGCGGCGGGAATACCAGAAGAAGGCGAATTATCTCATTGCCGTGCCCACTCTGTTTGTTGATAATTTCGGAGTAGCCCAGGGAGAGCGGCTCCAGTTTTCGATCAGCTGGTAACTCTATAATATTGCGAGGGCGAAGTACGTACATGTCATTGCGAGCGAAGCGAAGCAATCTCATATTGAGATTACCACGTCGCTTTGCTCCTCGTAATGACGGAGGAGAAAAGATCGCCACGCTTCGCTCGCGATGACATGAGGTGACACAAAAAGCTGTTGTTGTGCGTCTATTAATGTGCTGAGGGCATTTTCCTTGTGTTTTTCCATGATCCTGATAAAATATTTGTGATACCGTGAAAAAAGTTTTGAAGAGGAGAATCAAATGGGCGTTTTCTTGAAAAAAATTCTTTGGGTCACAGATTTTTCGGATGAAGCACAAGAAGCCTTTGTCTATGCCAAACACTTTGCCAAGACATTCAATGCCAAACTGATAGCCCTGCATGTTGTCTCCGATTTCTCACCAACCCTCTACAGCATGACAGCCGTCATCAAAAGCGAACTCACTAAACGGCTCACGTCGATGAAAAAGGATGCCGAACGCAAACTTACCGCACTCCAGAAAAAACAGCGGTTCGAATTCAAAAGCATCGTCCTTGAGGGCAATGCTTCCAAGAGGATCATCGAGACCGCCGAGAAAAAGAAAGTTGACATGATCATCATGGGGAAAAGAGGCACCTCAGCCATAGAAAAACTCTTTATAGGAAGCGTCGCTAACCAAGTTCTGAGAAACTCTACAGTTCCCATCCTCCTGACCAAGAAGAGAACCGGAAAACCCGCCTTCAAGAAAATCCTTGTGCCTACAGATTTTTCCAAACAGGAAGAGGTGGAAAGGGATTTCGCATGGAAACTGGCCAAGGGGCTGGACTCCGACATCACACTCCTCCATGTGCTGGAGCTCCATGACTACGAATTTTCCCCCCGTGTCTTGGACGACATGTTCGATTCCGTCCTCAAAAGGCTCAAGAGACGAAAAACATCGGAGAAAGAGGATATCCGTGTAACGGAAGATGTCTACAGAGCCATCAATGCCTCGCTCGGTGTTGTCGACTATGCCGACACCCAGAAATTCGACATGATCGTTATCTCTACATGTGTGCACAGCAAGCTGGAACGGTTTTTTCTTGGAAGCACAACCGAAAAGGTCATCTCCTATAGCAGCATCCCGATCTTTGCTATCCCTCCGGCGCATTGTCTTAAGTGAAGAATAGTTACAGCATAATAGACTGGATCGCATTCAACCGGATTTTCGCCAAGGATTTAAAATCGGCGGAAAAAATTTACAAACATTTTTCATCCATCCACAAGGCCCGCCTTGCCTCTCCCAGAGAGATTATCGCTTTGGGTGTCAACTCCCAAATGGCGAAAGAATTTACGTCACAAAAGAATCTGGACCTGGCTGCAAAAGATGTTGAATGGTGCCAACGAAAAGGATATACTTTCCTGACTCTGGAGGACCGTGATTATCCGGCAACTCTAAGGGAAACCTTCGATCCTCCGTTTGTTCTCTTTTGTGCAGGCCGTGTGGAGGTGTTGAAGGAACCCTCTGTTTCCATCGTGGGAGCCAGAAAACCAACGACTTATGGACGGGCTGTGGCCGACAGATTGGCACGGGATCTGACTGCGTGTGGATTAGTAGTCGTCAGCGGAATGGCCCGAGGTATCGATTCGATTGCCCATTGGGGTGCTTTAAAAGAGGGACAAACAGTGGCTGTTTTAGGATCTGGATTCAAGGATATCTATCCCCCGGAAAACAAAAAATTAATAAATACTATAGCAGAGAAGGGCGCAGTGATTACAGAATTTCCGCTCGATGCCTATCCGGCTCCGCCTCATTTTCCACAGCGCAACCGTATTATCAGCGGCATGTCTCTGGCCACTGTTGTTGTCGAGGCCACAAAGAGGAGCGGATCATTGATTACGGCACGGTTGGCACTGGAACAGAACAGGGAGGTGATGGCTGTTCCCGGAAATATCACTTCCAACCTCAGTCAGGGAACAAACTGGCTGATAAAGGATGGTGCCAAAGCGGTAGAGAGCTGGGAAGATGTGGTGGAAGAGCTTTCCTCTCCCTTAAAGGAGGAGCTTCTCTCAAGGAAGAAAAAACTGGGGGAGGAAGTCCCCAAACTCAATGAAAAAGAGACAAAAATATATGCGCGGTTGACCTTGGATAAGGAAAAGCATATAGATGAACTTTTAGTCAGCTGTGATTTCTCTGTTTCAGAAGCTTTGTCTTCACTCTTGAATTTAGAATTAAAAGGACTTATTATCCAGTTGCCTGGAAAATACTTTTTGAGGAAATTGTAATGGCGAAAAATCTAGTGGTTGTCGAATCACCGGCAAAAGCAAAGACGTTGGGCCTCTATCTCGGCGGAGATTATGATGTGAGATCGTCAGTAGGACATATCCGAGATCTTCCCAAAAGCAAACTTGGCGTGGATGTCGAAAATGACTTTCAGCCTGAGTTTAAGATTATTGCTAATAGAGAGGATGTGGTCAAAGACCTCCAGAAAGCGGCGAAAGCCAGCAGCTCGGTCTATCTTGCGGCCGATCCGGACAGAGAGGGGGAGGCCATCTGCTGGCATTTACAGTCCGTTCTGGAAGACTACAACTCTAATATCTTCCGCGTGCTTTTCCACGAGATTACAAAGAGTGCCGTCAAGGAAGCCTTCGACCATATCGGGCAGCTCGATCAGGGAAAGATAAAGGCCCAGCAGACACGCCGGATCCTGGACCGTTTAGTGGGATATCTCATCAGTCCTCTGCTCTGGAAAAAGATCGGCCGGGGACTGAGTGCGGGGCGTGTACAGTCCATAGCGGTGCGCCTAATCTGTGAGAGGGAGCAGGAGATTAGGGATTTTGTGGCCGAGGAGTACTGGACGATACTGGCAAACCTCAAAGCGGAGAATCCACCGGAATTTAAGGCAAATTTGGTCAAAATCGATGGGAAAAAGGCCAAAATTGAAGATGGGGAAAAGGCTCAGTCCATTGTCACAGAGCTGAATTCTCTGACTTATACACTCGATGATGTGCAGGTCAAAGACAAAAAAAGGAACCCCAGTCCGCCCTATATCACAAGCACTCTGCAGCAGGACTGTTTCCGCCAGCTTCGGTTTCCGGTCAGAAAAACCATGTCCGTTGCACAGAAGCTCTACGAGGGACTCGAGATTGGAGATAAGGGTTTGGTTGGGTTGATTACCTATATGAGAACAGACTCGTTCCGCGTGTCCGATGAAGCTGTCGGTAGCGTGCGGGAGTATATAACAAAAACGTATTCGGAGAAGTATCTGCCGGCGACACCACGTGTTTATAAAAACAAAAAGAAAGCTCAAGATGCCCACGAGGCCATCCGGCCCACATCGTTTGACTGCCCCCCTGAAACGGTCAAATCCTATCTGACAAATGAGGAGTTTAGGCTGTATTCTATGATTTGGAAGCGGTTTGTGGCCTCTCAGATGAATCCTGCCGAGATCGAGGAGACCGTTTTTGATATCAGTGCGGGAAAATATCTGCTGAAGGCCAAGGGGGAAGTGATTAAATTTGATGGTTTTTTGGTTCTATCCCCCAAAAAAAGCGAGATTGAGGACAAAGACGAGAAGGAAGAGAAGGACAATAACCTCCTGCCCAAAGCTTTGCCCGGCGAGAAGCTTGAGTTTTTGGATCTCGAATCCAAACAGAACTTCACTCAGCCTCTGCCGCGCTACACAGAGGGCAGTCTGGTCAAAGAGCTCGAAGCTAGAGGAATCGGGCGGCCCAGCACCTATGCGCCCATAATTGCCACTATCCAGAGCCGTGATTATGTTGTGCGGGAAAAGGGCAAGTTTATTCCTACTGAGGTTGGTCTTTTTGTCAACAGCTATCTGATCAAAAACTTTCCGAATCTTATGGAGTTCAAATTTACGGCCAATCTGGAGGAAAAACTGGACCTCATTAGCGAGGGGGAACAGGATTGGCTTGAATATTTAAAGTCGTACTATGTGCTCCTCGAGAAAGACTTAAAAGAAGCGGGAGAGGGCGAAGGGGTGCGAGGTACGGGGATTCCGCTTGAGGAAAAGTGCCCCGACTGCGGAAAAAAACTTGTGATCAAGGAAGGGCGGTTTGGCCGTTTTCGGGCGTGCTCGGGATACCCGGATTGTATGTTCAAGGAGAGCATGCAGAAAAAAGAGGCAAAGGAACTCGATGAGGACTGCCCGAAATGCGGATCCAAGCTGGTTCAGCGCCATGGGCGATACGGACCCTTTGTGGCCTGTTCAAACTATCCCGAATGTAAATATATAAAAAGTGAAAAAAAGGACACAGGGATTAAATGTCCTGAAGAAGATTGCGATGGAACGCTTGTACAGAGGAAGACGCGGAAGGGGAGAATCTTTTACGGGTGCAGCAGTTTTCCCAAATGTAAACATGCCACATGGGATGAACCCGTGGACCGGCCCTGTCCCGAATGCGACCGGAAATTTGTGCTCAAGAAAAGTCCGATAAATGGTCAGCCTCATTTCTACTGCGGCAAGGAAGGATGCAGCTACAAGGAAGACACTGAAAACGAAAAGATCTGGGAGAAAAATAAAGAATAATCCATATGCTTGTCAATGCTAGTTGTAGACTTAGATGTCATCGCGAGTCGCCTTGCGACGTGGCGATCTCCACAAAGAGATTGCCACGCTTTGCCCGCAATGACAGGTGGCGGCAGTTTTTATGAATATGAGTATAGATAAAGAGCTCAGTAAATTTCTTTCCTTTCTCAAACACGAAAAAAACGCCTCGCCCCATACGATCGACAGCTACAGGCGCGATCTCCACCAACTGTCGCTGTTTTTGGGCGAAAAGAAAGTCTCCTTGACCATGGTGGACAATGTTGTTTTGCGTTCTTTTCTGGCGACTCTCTATGAAAAAGAGCTCAAAAAATCGACGGTGGCGCGCAAACTGGCTGCCATGCGGTCTTTTTTCCAGTACTGCATTCGGATGAAGTGGATAAATGATAATCCCGCCAAAGTGGTGGCCACACCTAAGCAGGACAAATATCTCCCTTCTTTTTTGTCGGAAGCTGAGGTCGAAGTCTTTTTGGATCTTCCTCAGTCCGACAGGCCCTTGGACTTAAGGGATAGGGCAATCCTGGAGCTTCTCTATGCCACCGGTCTGCGTGTCAGTGAGCTGGTCGGAATTAGCCTGGAAGATGTCAGTTTCAAGGAGCGGCTCATCAGGGTGATGGGAAAGGGAAAAAAGGAAAGGATTGTTCCTTTTGGCAGGATGGCGGAAGACAGTCTTAAAAATTATATGCGGGCAAGGGTGTTTATCTTTGAAGGGAATATCGATGAGAAGGCGCTGTTTCTCAACTACCGCGGAGAAAGGCTGACGACGCGGTCGGTTCAGCGGATTGTCGATAAGCATATCGAGACTTCAGCCATGAGGCGGAAGATCAGCCCACACTCCCTCCGCCACTCCTTTGCTTCCCACCTTTTGAGCCGCGGCGCGGATCTTCGTGCGATTCAGGAATTTCTCGGCCACGAAAGCTTGGCCACAACTCAAAAATACACCCACGTGGACCTCAAACGGCTCCTAGAGGTCTACCGCAAATCCCATCCCCGCTCTTA
>CAZEWV010000046.1:0-3778 GCA_964516025.1 uncultured Eubacteriales bacterium | reverse complement strand
ACGTGGACCTCAAACGGCTCCTAGAGGTCTACCGCAAATCCCATCCCCGCTCTTAACAAAGAATAAGGCCAGGCTTTCATAACGCAACAAGAGTTGACAATTGCATGGGGGAGGTGTCAACGTGAATTCACACATCCGCAAATTGATTGATCCATAACACATTGAAATTAAATAGGATACACGTTTTACTAAATTGGTCCGAAAGTTGCATTTCCTTTGGTGATAGGAGGTTCACATGAAAAACTATTTGGTTAAAGGTATGGTCTTGAGTATCGTTCTGGCGGTTGCTTTGACGGCCTTTGTTCCGTTTGAGAGCTATGCAGCGCAGACAACAGCAAAGAAGATCAATATCAACACCGCTTCACTGACCGAGCTTCAGGAACTGCCCCGGATTGGAGAAAAAGTCGCTCAGAGAATTATCGACTTCCGCAAGGAAAACGGAAAATTCAAGAGCACAACGGATCTGTTGAAGGTCAAAGGCATCGGCGAAAAGATCTTTGATTCGATTAAGGATCGGATTACGGTCTAAACATCTTTACAAACGACAACGTTCTTGGCATGGATTATAACTAGGGATCAGCCTCTAAAATCAGGGGTTGATCCCTAAATAATCCTTGAGAAAGGCTTTAAGCTTCAAAAGAGCTCGGCCACGGTGGCTGACCTTATTTTTTTCTTTATCGGAAAGCTGTCCGAATGTCCTATTGAGAGGCGGATAAAAAAAGAGCGGATCATAGCCAAATCCGTTTTCTCCTCTCCTCTCTCTCGTGATGATTCCTTCCACCCATCCTTCAAGCGCGGTGATCACAAAACCTTTTTGAGAAAGGACCATAAACGAGACGAACCTGGCATTCCTTCTATTATCCGGGACCTGCTCAAGCAACGTTAAGACTTTGTCATTGTTTTTTTTGTCCGTGGCGCCCGGATCTGAAAATCGTGCCGATAAAACACCAGGAGCTCCGTTTAAATATTCAATTTCCAAGCCTGAATCTTCGGCCAGCGTGATCCCCTCCCATTTTTGACTATAAAAAAGACTCTTCCCTCTTGCGTTGTCCAGAAAGGTTTCTCCTGTTTCCGGAAAAGACTCAAAGATTTTGAGATCGGCCAGAGAAAAAATGCGAACGGGAAACTCTGAGAGTTCTACATCAATCTCTCTTTTTTTCCCCTGATTTGTGGTTGCGACGAGAAGAGGTGTTTCAGTCAACAGTAATCTCGGTGATGTCATTGTGATTGATAAGGCCCTGGTGAAACTTCTGTTCGCTTTCCTCTGTGGATGGAAAAGCCAATGATATCAAAGCTATCTTTTCTTCTTTTTTGTACTTGATCTCTTTAAATTTGATGCCCTCGCGAAAAGCGATTTTTTTCACATCTATTATCACCTGCATCGGGGCCGCTGTCTTTAAACGATAACGGTAAAGAATTTTTGTAAGAAACCGGTCCTCAAATACGCGGAAAATAATCAGCGTCAGTATGATCACAGCCGCATAGATAAGGGCTATGATAAAAAATCCGGCTCCGATAACCAGACCTAAACCTGCAACAGCCCACAACGTGGCCGCGGTGGTGAGTCCCAAAACCATTCCTCTTGCCTGGATGATCGAGCCTGCGCCAATAAAGCCCATTCCGGTTATGACGGCCGCAGCGATTCTTGTGAAATCACCGCCACTCTCCTGACCCTCGAGCAGAAGCCCGGACAGAATCATCATCATTGTCGAGCCGATGCAGATTAGAATATTTGTCCGGAAACCGGCCGGTTTATGACTGGATTCCCGTTCCAACCCGACCAATCCACCCAGAGCCACGGCCAGGAGGAGCTTTAAAGCAATCTCTGTAATATCCATGGTGCTTTCTATTCCAAACATATCTTAAAATCTCCTTTTTACTGTCCAATTTTATCGAGGAAAGAGGCGAAGAAGAAGGCCAGCACAAGAAACAGAGTGTAGAGCGCCCATTTGGGGCGTTTGAGCAGACTTTCCGGCTCTTCCATAACTCCTTCTTCCTTCAGAATTTTTCTGAAAAATAGAAAGATGTAGTAGATGACAAAGGGAGAGAGGAAGTAAAACGATTCCAGCTTAAAAGACCAGGCAAAGAGTAAATAGCAAACAAAAAATACGGTTATGCTGCCCGTCATCCCCAAAATCAGGGATTTTTCTGAATATTTTTTCAAAGATGCCCTGTAATTTCCGGCATTGTCTCCAAGAGTCCGGAATTCCGAAAGCCTTTTTCCCACCCATAAAAAATTCCCGAACGCCCACCAGCACAGGAGAAGCGAAAGAGGGGGCAAAGCCCCCGAGGAAGCAAACACAAACCAACCGATGAGAAACCGGATGGGATTGTTGGCCGATTCCGAGATGGAGTCCAGGAAGGGGATGTCTTTTGTTCGTATCGGTGGGATGTTGTACAGGAAACCCGCAATCAAAAGCGCCAATAAAGAATAGAAGAAAGGCCGGCAGTAGATCACATAGGCTGCGGTTAAGCTTATGGCTGTTAATACGACACCAAGAAAAAAGAAGGGAATTTTTTTAATTTCGCCAGAGATAAGAGGCCGGTTGCGCTTTTCAGGGTGATGGGCATCAAAAGGCGCATCAACAATCTCGTTGATGACGTAATTGGCGGATGAGATGGCCAAGGTAAGAACAAAGGCCAGGAGAGATTTCCAGACAATGTCAAAAACCGGAGTTGTAAAAATAAGATCCCGGTTCAAAAAGAAAAAGGCCGAGATTCCCACATAGATGGCCAGACTTCTGGGCCACCGCGAGAGTCTAAGGGCTTTTATGTAAGCTTTCATTCCGGCAGTTTTTTATACTCCGCTGTTTTTTTTCGCATAGATTTCCATAGAATCGGACAGTGCTAATTTTATAGAAAATTTCTTCCAAAACAAAGCCATACGAGAATTTTTTATCAAAAAACGCAGCCATTTTTTTCTTGAGAAAAGATAGTGAGCACTGAAGGTCCATGCATATTTTTTTTTCTCAAAAATCGTAAACCCGGTAAGATCGAGGAGTTTTTGGAGGCTTTTGGCCGTAAAATACCCGAGGTGTCCCGGACGGAAATGCCACCATTTGGCCCCGGCGATCCGGGCAGCCAAGCTTTTGATATCAGGGGTGACTAGACACAACATTCCTCCAGGCTTTAAAATTTCGAAGGCCTTTTGGACCGCTTCCAGAGGGCGGGACATGTGCTCGACAATATCGACCATGGTAACTACCGCATAGTGGTTGATGGGGAGTGAGGCCTCTTCAAAGGAACCTTCCCTAATGTTTAGGCCGTAATTTTCTTTCGCATATTTTACAGCCCAAACGCTGGGCTCGATACCTTCAACGTCCCATCCGCGGTCACGGGCCAGATGAATCAGAATTCCTGTGGCAGCCCCTACATCAAAAAGTGTGCCTTTTTGAGGGCAGATCTTTTCGAGGCGGGAGAGGATTTTTGTAAAATTTTTCCCTCTTCCTTCGGCCTCATCCTCATAGAGCGGGTCTATCACTTGGCTGTAAAGCGTCTGCATAAAGGAAGATTTGGGCGCAGGATTGGCAAACACATGGCTGCAGTTTTGACATTGGCTCAGATCCCAGGTTTTTCCGTATTCGTTGTCGGTGATTTTGATCTGTTCAGCGCGTATCTTCCGGATCTCAAAGGTGTTCTGTTTAAAAGGTGTCAATGAAGAGCTCGAGCAGACCGGACAAGTCGAAAGCGTTTCAAAATTATCTTGTCCGATGGCTCGGCCTCCCATATTAACGGTTCAGGAAGTGTTCAAACCAGAAATCGACATAATGCCGGTTGG
>CAZEWV010000045.1:0-12536 GCA_964516025.1 uncultured Eubacteriales bacterium | reverse complement strand
ATATCTGCTTTCAAGACACTGAGTGTGACTTTCATTCAATCCTCCAAATAAATATGATTATTACTGACTCCGCCATTCTAGATGGCCGATTTTACAATGTCAACTTTTTCACTTAAAATGTCAACTTTTTTTATAAAAATATATGTATTTTTTTCAGATAATAGAATATGGATTGTGAAACGGTTGAGTGGATTGACACAGGAAAGGGACAGGTGTACATCAAATGAGACAAAAAAAACAAAAAAAAAAGAATTTTTCCCATAAAAGAATTGGCACAAAGATTGCTTAAAGGTATAATAGATTCACGGAAAGGAGATGGACACATGAAAAAGATAATTTCAATCCTTGCCTTAATTGTTTTTGTCTCCAGTTGTACCGTCATTGATTCCAACTTAACGGGCAAAAGAATTGTCACCGAACCCAGGGATGATTATGGTTATTCTCCCACCTACAGTTCTTACGGCTCCTATTACGGCTCTTATTACGGTTCCTATTACGACTCCTACATGATGTCGGGCTGGTATGGATGGTGGAATCCATTCTGGCTCTACGGATACTACAACAATTATGGTCCTTACAATCCCTATTTCTGGGGCTGGTATTCGTCCGGATCCAGTAGCGGCGGATACACCGGCAAAACAGTCATCACGAAAAGACAGCTGAGCCAACCTAAGAGTCGGATCCTATCTAAAGGGAGAATCATAAAAGGCACAAGCCGGACTGTCCGCTCCAGTGGCAAACGATCGATTGTATCACGATCTGGCTCCAGCAGATCGAGGTCATCTGGCAAACGATCGATTGTATCACGATCTGGCTCCAGCAGATCGAGGTCATCTGGCACGCGATCGACTATATCCCGATCCGGCTCCAGCAGATCGACGTCGTCACGATCGAGTTCATCCTCTTCCGGCAGAGGAACATCCAGCCGGGTCAAAAAGTAATTTTCTCCGGAACATACCCGGAAGATCGTCGTAAGCGAATCGGGGGGCGATTCATGACGAATACAAATGAAAAGATGGGGGTTGAGTTTTGAAAAAATTAGCCGTTTTATTTTTCTGTTGTTTAATTTTTTGTCTTCACGAATTCAATTCTTGCAGAAACTCACTATCGATACATTCGTGATTCTAAAATCGATGTGTACTTCGGCCACATAAGTTATACAGAGACTCGGCATGATGGGAAAGATCCGGGAGTCTTTCTGATCTCAAACGATCTTCTGACCGGTTCAGAGATTGGAATCCTGATGTCAAGGTGGCGAGTCGTTTGGGAGTGACCATTAGATATTCGGCCCTGGAGAATGCAGTTCGCATTCCTGAATTGGAACGGACTTCCGGTACCGGAAGAAGAGGGATATTCAATTTTTCTCGAGCCGGAGCTAAATCATTTTCCAGTACTTCTTCGGTAGGATCCACAAGCTCGTCTTCATCATCCGGCAGCATGAATTCAAGCCGCTCCACCACTTCGAGTTCGAAAAGTTCCGGATCTTCTAACTCAAAAAGTTCGGCATCCAAAACGATTAAGAAATTTTGATTTATCTGTTTACAACAGATGGAAGAGGGCTGCTGAATCTGGAAAATACAACCAGAGGCGCCTCAAGAAATAGCATATATTGTCGGGCTTTCTTTTGAAAGTCTTCTTTAAACTCCACACGCAGAGGTTCTTTCGGATCAAAATGGGCTGATAAAGGATTGATGTATTTTCCTCTGTGTTTAATCCTGTAGTCGAGATGCGGCCCTGTGGATACTCCTGAAGATCCGACTTCACCTATGGTCTGTCCTTCTTTAACGTGCTTTCCTTTTCGTATTCCGGAGCTAAATTTTCTTAGATGGAGATACATGGTTTCATACCCTTTTTTATGTTTGATCCTCACCATCCGCCCGGAACCGCCGTTCCACCCGGCAAAGGTGACCGTGCCGTCTGCTGTGGCCTGTACGGGAGTTCCAGGACTTGCCGCATAGTCCACTCCCATATGCGGTCGATAGACTTTTCGCACAGGGTGGAGCCGGCTGTAGCTGAACCGTGAGGAGATGCGTCTAAAGTCGAGAGGAGATTTGAGGAATTCTTTTCGTAGGGAATTGCCTTCAAAATCGAAATAATCCGAAACCTTTGTGTCCGAGTAGGTGAAGCGGAAGGCCTTGAATGTTTTTCCTGAATTGGTGAATTCTGCGGCGATGACATTCCTGTATCCCACAAACTGGCCGTCGAGGTATTTTTTTTCAAAGAGGACCTTGAAAGAATCTCCCTTCCTAATATCCACATTAAAGTCGATGTCCCAGGCAAAAATTTCAGCCAGGGAAATGGCGAGGTTCGCTTTTTCTTCCTGTTCTCTGACGGCGAAGATGAGGATGTCCTCAATTTTCCCCCAGATCATCTTGAGTTTCAGGTCATATTCGAATTCTTTGATCTCGGCTTTGTATGTATCTAGGTCTTTCTGAATTGTCAGGTATTTGCCATTGTCGATATTGTATTCGAGGGACTGAACCTCTCCCTCCTCTGATGTAAAGACCCTAAACTTGTTGCCGGCTTTGATCTTTGCCAGGTCGTAAACGGGTTTGACGTCCTGACGTAATTTGTGGATATCTGCCGGGGAAAAATCGTAGGCGAACAAAATATCTGAAAGGGTGATTCCCCGCTGGATGGTCTCCTCATGTTCTCTTATTGGATCGAGTTTCGGAAGGTCTTCCTGTTCCGGCAGCGCCGCGAATGTCTCATCACTATGCCTTTCTTTTGGCATGAAGTTAAGGACTAAAAAGAAGGTCATGGTGATCAGCAAAAAGAGAAGGAGGGTGATATGGCGTGGTCCTTTTCTGTTATGAATTTGGATGTTAACTTTCACAATCTTTGAACCGGGTCGTCTTTCAATTTTAACTCAGTTTACTGAAAAAACGTTGCGGGAATAATTCATTTTGTTTTCAGTGTCCGTTAAAAGATGCACCTTAGAGTATTTTTAAAACTAAGTCAAATTTATTGCCTTCCCAGAACTCTAAAAAAAAACCGGCCTTTTTTTGACCTTAACATTAGGCTTGTAAGAGAGGTATTATTAGTGTGAATGAAAAAAGAAGAAGAATTGATCACGGATATCCTGGAGGGACAACATGATTCCTTTGAACCGCTCCTCCGCCCCTACGGACAAGGAATGCTAAATATAGCCTACCGTATGACAGGGAATTTTGAAGAAGCAAAAGAGATTTGCCAGGAAGCCACCATAAAAATATTTAAATACCTTGGGTCTTTCAAGAGAGAGAAGAGCTTTAAGAACTGGCTCTATAAGACCGTGGTAAACTGCTCCTGCGATCTATTAAAAAAGAAAAGTCGTTACGATGTTATAATCCTCGAACAAAAAAAGATTTATTTTGAAGATTCCTTTAATCCGGAAAAGAATTATTCCAATGTGGAAATCAAAGAGAAAATCCAGAATTGTCTCCGGATCTTGAGCCCTAAGGAAAAAGCCATCTTTCTCCTCAGAGATGCTGAAGGATTTTCTATAAATGAAACGTCTCAAATTCTTGGGAGTTCGTCCAACAGTATTCGAACTCATCTGTCTCGAGCGAGGCAGAAACTCAGGAAAGAATTTGTGCGTCACAGCAATCCTGAAAGAGGAGAGATCTCATCATGAAGTGCCGGAAAGTTACCAGCCTCATCCCCCTCCTTGCCGGTTCGGATCTTCCTGCGAAAACAAGAGAAAAGGTTCAGCCCCATCTTCAAGATTGCCGAAGTTGTCAGCAGGAATACACCGAGTACCAGAGCATTCTTCAGCAAACGAGAGAATGGTTGGCGCAGGAGAGGAAGGAATGGGGAGAGGCCGAATGGAAAACAACTGTTCATACGGCCATTGGAAAAGCAGAAGAGAAAAGCAGTGGGCTGGCGCCTTGGCCGTTTAAGAAGGAATGGGCATTTGTGCTGATAACGGTGTCAGCGGTTCTCCTTTCTCTTCTTGTTTTGCCTCCTTCGCTTGTAAAGGACAAAAAGGGGAGAGTTCCAACCGTTTCGGTCTTGGAATCCCAACCGGGAATTGTTTCCATGCAGCTCGTATCAAATGAAACCGGTTTGAAAATCAACTGGTTTTTCCATAAAGATTTAAAATTGGAGGTTATAGAATGAAAAAAATTATTGTTTTCTTACTAGTTTGTTTTGTTTTAACAGGAATTAGTTTTGGTCTGCAGCAAAATATTGAAAAACCAAAGCTCCGGAACGAGATTGTGGAAGTCAATTACATCGATGCTAACAGGGCCGTTAGCCTTTTGGGGCGGTATATGAGCAATTATGGAAAGATCAATCTAATTCAAGGAACAAATAAGGTTATTGTCGAGGACACTCCGGAAATCGTCGACAAGATATTAGGCATACTTAACGATATCGATGTCAAGCCCTACGATCTGCAGTTCAATGTCGATTTGCTCCTGGGGACAACGGATGAAAACGCGAAGGGCGATTTAGTCAAAGAATTAAAAAATGATCCGGTCCTGAAAGAATTGAAAAACCTGCTCAGGTATAAGGCATTTAGAATTCTGGATTCGTCCATTCTTAAGGGGCAGGACAACAACCGTTCCTCTCACAGAATCGGTGGAAAGGGAATCAACCTGAGGCTCGAGATGACTCCCCGCTATATTGAAAGCAGTAATGGAGGCACATTTCAAGTCGAATTGAGAGTGTATCAGTACCAGGGATTTAGACCCGACGGAAATGAACGAATATTGACTCTTATCTCCACAAGCCTCACATTAAAGAGTGGTGAGAAACAAGTCGTCGGTATCTCGAAACTCTCCTACGTTCCCCATGAGGCTGCGAGTGAAGGGGAGGATACGGCATTGATCCTGATTCTTTCCGGGAAAGTTTTAAAATAAGCTCAGACGCTAACTCAATTTTTAAGGCCCGATGATTTTATCGGGCCTTTTTTTTTAGGTTTCTTTTTCTTTCTATCTCTTTTTTGAGGGCCTTGTGCAGGACGAGAAAATAGTAAAGGATAAGGCATCCGGCCATCAAAACAAACCGCTGATAATTTCCCTGGAACAGAGTATAGAAAGCATAGCCGACAGCTCCTAGAAGCAGGAACATGTGGAACAAGGCAAAAATGAGTCCGCTCATAATGAAAGAGAAAGACAATGGAATAGACCATTATCTTCGGGGAAATCTAAACTAAAATATCAAAATTATCCGGTCAAAGCAAGCAAGGTTTCAGCGATCTTATCAAAGAAATCATTGACTTTGAAAGGTTTTTTTGTTTACATTTTCGCTGAGGGTTAACGACTAAGCAAAGGAGATCCAATGAGAATAAGAACTTATAGAATATTTTTTCCGGTTATGGCTTTAGTTTTTTTGCTGGGGCCTATATCTCTTGCAGCGCAAGGACATTTTGAATTTGGTTTTCACTATTCGAGCTGGAGTCTTGATGTTCTAAAATCCTTGATCGAAGAGGGCATCAATGACCTGGTAGAAGACAGTTTAAAAGATGAGATTATAGACAGTCTTCTTGAGGACAGACCCGGGATCGAGGAGGTCGGCTACTCACAAAATATCTCCTTTGACTCAGGGGGAAACAATTGGGGTTTTGAGGTCAGATGGTATCCCGGGGGTCAAGATGGTTCATTCAGCTTAGGATTATCAGTAGAAAAGTCTGCCATGCGTGTGTCACTTCCTGAGCTGTCTGCCAATTTGACTCTTTTTGATTCGGATTCCGGAAAATCAGGGAATTTTCAGGGAAATGCTGACGGTGCCAATTTTGAAGTGAAACCTTTATCCTTTCATCTGCATATGCGTTGGGATATTGTTCCTCGCTGGAAGATTCGGCCATTTATCACTTTCGGATTTGGTGCTGCTGATACAAATGCCGTGCTTAAGAATTCCATGCTCGATGTTTCCTTTTCAGGGACGGCAACCATTGGAGATGAAGAACCGGAGACGTATGATGAATCGGTGACCAAAACTTTGCAGGAATTGAAAGAAGAGGCGGAAGCAGAAGGTGAGAATTTTATATTTCCTTCGGTTCTGCCATTTTTTCAACTTAATTTCGGGCTCAAAGGGGAAATCACTCCCAATTTATATGTCCTTGTGGAGACCGGGATTTTCAACGGATTTATCCTTCGTGGAGGGATCTCAATCCGGATCTAAAACGGGCTTTTGAGTCTCTGTTTCTCTCCGTGTTCACGTGTTCATTCAAATATAAAAGAGATGAAAAAGGTTCCTTTTAGAGAACCCGAATTCTTTTTGTAGACAATCCCGATCCCGATTTTTCTCAAGTGTGCGTTTTTGACCATGATGTCCAGGGAGCCAGGAAGGAGAGTTAAATCCATTGTTCCGTAAGTGATGGTTTCGTAGCGTTTGTTTTCAGGAAAAATCGGCATCTCGCTTCTCCCTTGTCGGGCTTTTGACACCAATCTCTCGGCGGCTTTGGTTAGTTGCTCATCAAGAGTGAATATCTTTAAACCGAGTTGCTTTCTGATCTTATTGACTAAATTTAGAACAATGTCTTTCTGTGTTGATGCGGTCCAGGATAATATGGCTGATCTGTTTCTCTGTCTTAAACAGGAGTGGGCGCAGGAAATCCTGTGTCACATAATATTCTTTGTTTTCCAAGTGAATGATGCCTATCCCGATTTGTGTAAAGTCGGGATTCAGGATGTTTTCTCTGTGTTCTATGCTTTCGAAAAAGCTATCATGGATGAATTCGGCCACAAAAGTTTGGCTGACGGCTACATTTTCCCCGGCATCAACAAAAAAAAGACCGGCATTCTCGAGCCGATTGATCAATGTCTTTCCGTTAGATGAAAGATGGGTAAGCTTTCCTTGATTGGCCATATCCAGACTGTGTTGCCGAGCCATTTCGCTCAAGGCGGATGAAAATTCAAGAAGGGGAAGATTATGATGTCCTCTTTCCTTGTTGATGAAATTCCAGAGTTCTTTTTCTATAGCATCAGTCTCGGGAAAAATCGCTATTTTTTTTGGAGTTTGTGGAGAGGCGAAAATTAAAAGAGGGATCATGAACAGGAGAAAAGGGAAAGTCCGCAACTTTTCTTTTTTTATTCCTGAGTTCATTAAAGCAGCCCAATTTCCGTCCATAAAATATTTCTTTACTTTTCCTCTGTTTATTTTAACATAGAGGAGAAAAAATGCGAGGAGGCGAACATGAATAAAAGAAAATTTGCCCTTTTTATTGTTGTTATTTTTTGCTGTCTTATTTCTTCTTTAGTCCTGGGGCAGCGCAGACAGAGAGAATATACGGATGAAGAGAAAATTCTTCAGATTGTACATGGTATTTCCAGCCATACTCTCTATGATTATATCGTAGAGCTGGCAGATGATAAATATGAGGGGCGGCTGACAGGAACCGAAGGCTACAATGCCAGTGCCCGGTGGGTGGCCTCTTTGTTTAAAAAATGGGGCATCTCTCCGGCGGGGGACAATTTGACCTATCTCCAAGCTTTCCCCAATCCTTATACGTTGGTCTTCCCAGGCTGCGAGGTCTCTATGAATGTCCCTGTGGAGGGATCCACGATAAAAAAACACTACATCTACGAAGAGGAATTTATTCCCGGATCTACCTCTGCCTCAGGGGAGATTACAGCGGACGTCGTCTATGTCGGATACGGCGTGACGGCGCCGGAGTTGGGATATGACGAGTATGAGGGAATGGATGTCAAAGGCAAAATTGTTCTTATGGAAAGAGAGGTCCCCGTATCGACAAATGATGCGGAATTGTTCAAGAAATGGCGCCCTTATTCTTTCCATCAATACAAATTAGAAAATGCGGTTGCCCATGGAGCAAGAGGGATGCTCTATAACTACGGGCCGATCGGTAATCCCAACAATGCCTACGAAAACAGCTTTATTTATTCTCATGTGGGGGATGCCGTTGTCGAGGATGTGTTTGCAGGCACCGGACGTACGCATAGAGACGTTGTAAATGCAATCAGGAAGACTCTGAAATCCCAATCCTTTGTCACCGGGAAAAACTTCACGATCATAAACAAAACCGAACACCACGCAAATGGTATTGGCTACAATGTCATCGGACTTCTCGAGGGATCCGATCCCGAACTCAAAAACGAAGTCATCATCCTTGGGGGTCACCTCGATCATTTGGGGCGGTGTTATGAGATAATGCCCGGAGCCAATGACAATGCTTCAGCGGTGGCCGTCATTTTGGGAGTTGCCGAAGCTCTCTCCAAATCGCCAGTTAAACCCAAACGCTCTGTTATGTTCCTGTGTTTTGGTGCGGAAGAACAGGCTGTAGCCGGATCAGAATATTATGTGAAGAATCCCATTTTCCCTCTGGAAAAAACCGTCGCCCTCCTCAACATGGATGGAGTAGGAGCTGGAGATCGGATCAATGCCCTGGCTGCCGAAAATTTTCCCGAATTCTGGGGATATCTCAACAAAGCCAATGAAAAATATATTCACCGCATGATTAATCCCAGCTATTTTGCAAATATTGCCCGTCCGCGTCTGGATGCGGCGCGTTTCATGTGGGCCGATGTCCCCACCATTTCTCTCAGCGTGAGCGGTTCTCGATCTTACTATCACATCACCAAGGATAATCTCGATATTATCACACCTGAAATCTTAGAAGACCTTGCTCAGCTCATCTTTTTGACTGTTTTGGATATGGGCAATCAGAATTCTCTGGATTTCAGGACATCCAAATGACGGCGAAAAGATTCCACGCTCCAACTAGAATTGTTTTCGGAAATGGAGTGATATCCCATCTCAGAGATATCATAAAAACAGAAATTGGAGTCTCGTCTTTTTTTCTTGTCACCGATGAAGGCATCATCAAATCCGGGATTGCCGAAAGGATTATTGGCCAGTTATCCAAGGTGACTGTCTTTGATGAAGTCGAACAGAATCCCAAAAACGGTACTATCGATAAGGCTGGAGAAATGGTCCGCGCAACCCAACCCGATCTTGTCATCGGACTTGGGGGAGGAAGTGCTCTGGATGCGGCCAAGGCCGTCGCTCTTTTGGCGAAAAATCCGGGAAAGATCGAAGACTACGAGGGGAAGGCCCTGTACACACAATCTCCTCTTCCTGTCCTTGCTGTGCCCACAACCTGTGGCACGGGGAGTGAGGTCACGTGGGTATCGGTGATCACTCATACCAAAAGACGGTTTAAAATGAGTATTAAAGGCCCTGAGATGTTTCCGGCCGTAGCTGTTGTAGATCCGGATTTGCTTCTGACTCTCCCTCCCGGTTTAGTGGCATCAACCGGTCTGGATGCACTCACACATGCAGTGGAAGCATTCACTGTTAAGCCGGCTACCTTTCTTACGGATTATATAGCCCTTGAGGCCTTCAAGCTTATCCTCCATTCTATCGAAGAGGCCTATCAAGATATCAAAGGCAACTCGACGGCCAGGGAAGAGATTATGAAAGGGAGCCTTGTGGCCGGATTGGCCTTTGGCAATTCTGATGTGGGGGGTGTTCACTGCCTGTCAGAATCCGTGGGAGCCATTCTGGATACACCCCACGGGATAGCTAACTCTATTTTCCTCCCTTTTGTGATGGAGTTTAATCTCCCGGTTTCAGCCAAAAAATACGCAGAAATCGCAAAAATGGCCGGCCTTTCGGAAAAAGATGAATTGTCTTCGGCTGAAGCGTTGATCAGGAGAATCAGAGGTCTTGTCCGCAGTCTGGATATCCCTACTTTTCGTGAGACAGGTGTCCAAGAAAGCCAATTGAGAGAGATTGCCTTGAAGTCATTTGAGAACAATTCTAATCCCTCCAATCCCAGGGAAGCGAAAGTTGAAGACTATCTGGACATTCTACAAAAAGCGTATGCCGAAGAGTAGATTTTTCTGATATACACTCTATTTCAGGAGGACTAATATGACATTTTTTCCTCGTCTTAAAACCCGAACAGCTTATCTTTTTATTTTTGTTCTGATTCTATGTGTGACCTGGGGCCATCCTCAAACCAAAAAAACGCTGACATTCGAAGATATCATGAGGTTTAAGGAAATCCGGAATCCAAAGATCTCTGAGAACGGAAGTGTTGTTGCTTACGGAACACAGCCGGGCCGAGGAGATGGGGAAGCCGTCATCTATAACTTGAAGAGTGGGAAAAAAATTCATGTCGAGAGGGGAAGCCGTCCGGAAATAACAAAAAATTCTCTTTGGATTGTTCTGGCGGTCCCGCCGAAGACTGTGGATGTGGCCAATGCAAAAAAGGATAAACCACTTCAGGGTATGGCTCTTGTCAACATTCAAACGGGAAGGATCGAATCATTCGAAGATGTCGATCGTTTTGAGTTGTCAGGAGATTCAAAATGGCTGGCCTACAAAATGTTTCCGGATGAAACAAAACCCAAAGAATCATCCGCAGAACCCGCAGTGGAAAAGGTCCCGGTCAAACCCGGTGAGAAATCAAAGCAGTCTAAGAAAAATACCGGGACCGCTCTTTTTCTCCGCAATCTTGAAACGGATCTAACCTTTGAAATTTCGTACGTATTGGTTTTTGCCTTCGACAAAACTTCAAAATTTCTTGCTTTTGTCAACACGGCTCCGGATGGCTCTGAAAGCGGCCTGTATTATAAAGAGTTGGATAAAGAGGACGTGCCTCAAGGGACAATACTTGATAAAAAGAGTGGCGCTGAATTTTCCAACCTCGTATGGACGGACACAGTCAGCCGGCTTGCTTTTTTGTTCAAGAATACGGACAGTGAAGGGACCGATTTGACTTCTCTGGAGATTTGGGAGGGAACCGATAAGAACCTCATCGAGGCTGTGGCGCCCAATGATGTCCCGAAGGGATGGATACTGCCGGAAAATAACCGGTTGTCCTGGACACCGGATGGGCGACGTTTATTTTTTGGCTTTAAGCCGGAAAAATACAGGGATGAAACTCCTGAAGAGAAAGAAACGGATTTGATTCAAGAGGCCGATCTTTTCGATTCAGAGAAGATCCTGACAGAAAGAAGCGTTGATGTCTGGCACTGGAATGACCCTTTGATCATCCCCAACCAAAAAGTTTTATGGCCGCGAAAAAAAAACCAGACCTATCTGGCTGTTTTTGATCTGTCCAGCCAAAAATTTGTCCAACTGGCCGATGAAGATGTCCCTGAAGTCCGCCCCACCGACAATCCAAATATTGCTCTGGGATTTTCCGGCATTCCCTACCAGAAAGAAATCACATGGTTTGGTAATCTTCAGGACGTCTACACTATCCGCATCACGGATGGGAAAAGAGATCAAATTCTCACCCGCCTTGAAAACCGGGCGTCTTTATCTCCCGATGGGCGTTTTGTGGTCTATTTTATGGATAAACATTGGCATCTATTCGATATCGAATCTCAAACGACTCTCAATTTGACAAAAAAACTCGATGTCCCATTCTATGATGAGGATAACGATAGACCTCTAAATCCATCAGGTTACGGAATATCCGGTTGGGTGAAAGGGGATGAAGCCATTCTCATTTACGATAAATATGATATTTGGCAGTTTTCTACAAATGATGGAGAATCTTTAAATCTCACGAGTGGAGAGGGACGAGACAATCATTTGACGTTTCGGACTCTCTCTTTGAATCCGGAACAGAGTTTCTTTGAGGATCACGAACAGCTCTACCTTTCCTCTTATAACAATCTGGAGAAAAACTTCGGCTTTTACTCTTGTGCGGTAGGTCGAAAGGGTGTAAAAAGACTCCTGGAAGAGGAAAAAAAGTTTCGCTTCTTAAGCAAAGCGAGCAAGGCCGATGTTTTAATGTACACAAGAGAGGATTTTGAAGAATTCCCGGATATCTGGACGAATAATCTGGAGTTTACGGATGCGCGGAAAATCTCTGAAATTAATCCTCAGATCAAAGATTTTGCCTGGGGAAAGGCGGAACTTGTGGAATGGAGCAGTGTGGATGGGATTCCGCTTCAAGGTGTTCTCATTAAGCCTGCAAACTATGAGTCCGGAAAACGCTATCCTGTGATTGTATATTATTACAGATTTTTCTCTCAGAGGTTGTATGAGTTTAACCAGATGGTCGTGAACCACCGCCCAAATTTTCCTTTTTATTCGAGCAACGGTTATGCCGTCTTTCTTCCCGATATCCATTTTGAGATCGGAACTCCCGGCTATTCAGCCACTAAGAGTCTCGTGCCGGGTGTACAGAAGCTGATCGATATGGGGGTTGCTGATCCCAAGGGGATTGGACTTCACGGCCATTCGTGGAGCGGATACCAGACTGCGTTTGTGATCACCCAGACAAATATTTTCGCATGCGCTATTGCGGGTGCGCCAGTGTCCAACATGACAAGCGCCTACAGTGGGATCAGGTGGGGGTCGGGCCTGGCCCGGCAGATGCAGTATGAAAAACAGCAGAGCCGTATTGGCGGCAGCCTTTGGGAATATCCCGAACGCTACATCGAAAATTCACCTGTTTTTTTTGCTGACCGTATAAAAACACCACTGCTTATCCAGTTTGGAGATGAGGATGGTGCCGTTCCCTGGTATCAGGGGATCGAGCTCTATTTGGCCATGCGCCGTCTTCAGAAAGACTGTGTGTTTCTCCAGTACAGGGGCGAACCCCATCATCTCGGTAAATATGCGAA
>CAZEWV010000044.1:0-12662 GCA_964516025.1 uncultured Eubacteriales bacterium | reverse complement strand
ACAGCTTGAAAGCTGACCGCTTTCATAGAAGATCATAAAGTTATCGACAAAATTATCGATCACCTCAAACTCACCTTCATGGCTGAACGGCCTCCCCCTCAGATCGTCTAGCAGCAACTCCTGATGGCAGCCGAGGAGCAGGAGGAATATTTTTAAGTGTGACTGAGATTACCTCCGAATTTAAAGTAGTATTTCAAGAAACTGACGAAAAATATAAAATCACCGAAATATCTTTTGGCAAAGAACAAAATATCAAACGAGAAATACCGAAATTAATAGAGCCAACAGGGAAATACAATATAGGACAATCAACATTTTTTTATGATAAAACAAAATCAGGAAATGATAGATTATTATCCTTTCAAATATGGTATCCCACAGAATTAAATACTGGAGCAAAATCTCCTTATCAGAAAAAAGAAGTCGTAAAAGCTTCTGCCAACTTCTTAGGCTTTCCTCTTTTTATGGTTAGTTATTTTTCGAAAATGAAAAGCAATTCATTTCTTGATGCTCCCGCAATAGCCAATAAAAAATTTCCTGTATTAATTTATAATCACGGTTATGGAGGTTTCACAAGTGTTTACCAAACAATTTTTGAAGAATTAGTGAGCCATGGCTATATTGTTGTGAGTATTGGGCATGAGAATGAATCAGCTTTATTAATTTTAGCAACAACAGTTGCCTGAGTAAGCACCAGAATTATATTTGATTTTATCATGACATTCCCATGACATAAGGGCAAATAAAAGGGTTTTCTTTTTGTTATAATTAATTCTATATTTTCGATAGAGTGAACAAGACTATAAGGAAAGCTAAAAACATGAACTCATTAGAGAGATTTCTAAAAGCTTCCCGGTTTGAAAACGTTGATCGCCCCCCTGTCTGGATGATGAGGCAAGCCGGGCGCACCCTGCCTGAATACCGCAGTCTGAGGGAAAAACATTCATTTTGGAAGATCTGCAGAACGCCCGAGTTGGCAACAGAGGTGACTCTGCAGCCTATTCGTAGATTTCCCATCGATGCAGCAGTAATCTTTAGTGACATTCTGGTCATTCCCGATGCCATGGGATTGGAAGTCTCTTTCACTCCCAAACTCAGTATTTCTCCCGTCATTCAGACTGCTGCAGATGTCGACCGTCTCGATGTTAGCCAAATTGAAAAACAGCTTGATTATGTCGCCGAAACGATCCGCTGTGTCAATCGGGAGATCGGCTCTCAAAAGGCAGTCCTTGGTTTTTCGGGCGCTCCCTTTACTATATCAAGCTACATGATTGAAGGTGGTGGAAGTCGGCACTTCATTAAAGTCAGGGAGATGATGTACCGCCAAACCCAACTATTTTTGGACCTTCAAGAAAAACTTGTGCAGGCAATCTCCATGTACCTTATTCTTCAGGCCAAAGCTTCAGCAACCGCAGTTCAGCTTTTCGACACTTGGGCCGGCGAGCTAAATCCTAAAGATTACAGTCGATTTGTGCAGCCTTTTGTCAAGAGCATCATAGAGAATGTAAAAAAGTGCTCGGACATTCCTGTCATTTACTATATTAATGGTATCGGAAACCTGCTTTCTGCAGCTGCATCAACTGGGGCCGATGTGATCGGTGTCGACTGGCGGATGACCTTGACTCAAGTTAGGCAAGTCCTTGGTGATAAAACCGTTGTCCAGGGAAACTTGGATCCCGCACTCCTCTTTGCTCCAGAAGATGAAATACGCCAAAGAGTTCGCCAAATGATCGCCGAGACAAATGGTTTGGGACACATAGTCAACCTGGGGCATGGTCTTATTCCGGAGAGCCCTCTGTCGGGAATAGAGGCTTTTATTGAGACCGTTATCGAATGGAAACCGGCGAATATAAAATAATGACACAAAAAAAATATTTAACCCCATTGCAAATTCCTGAAGATCTTCTCGCCAAATACAACAGAAGTGGTCCCCGTTATACCAGCTATCCGACAGCACCACAGTTCAGTGCCGATATCGACATCAATGCTGTCGAAAATATCTGGAAGGAGACCAACCAATCAAAAGTGGGGCTTTCGTTTTACACTCACTTTCCTTTCTGCCGCAGTCGCTGCCTTTACTGTGGTTGTTTTACCGAAGTTCACCATAAGGTCGACACGCGTGATGCTTACCTGGAAGCCCTAAAAAAAGAGGCTTTCCGTTTGTTATGTGACATTGCTCCCTCCCGCTCGCTAAAACAACTTGCATTTGGGGGAGGAACTCCTTCTTATATGAAACAGGAACAACTTTCAGAATATATCGCATATCTCAGGCGGTTGGTCGAGTTTTCTCCGGATGCCGAGCTCTCCCTTGAGATCGATCCGCGGAGTGTGGATGAAAGCTATTTGGAGGGGCTGGTTATAACAGGATTCAACCGCTTCAGCTTTGGAGTACAAGATCTAGATCCAAAAGTTCAAAAAATTATCAAGCGGCCCCTTGAGGAAAAGCGGCTGCAAGACCTCTTGGATTTACTGTGGAACAGGGGAGTGGAAGCTATCAACCTGGATTTGATTTACGGCTTGCCTGGTCAAACCAGTGCTTCTTTCAGACGTACTATTGAAAAAATTACCGATTTACGACCTTCCAGGATAGCTCTTTTTGGATACGCCCATGTTCCCTGGGTGAGCCCCCATCAAAAAGCCCTTGAAAAATATCAAATTCCTGGTCCAAGGGAGCGAATGATACTTTTTGGGACGGCTTTTGAAGTTCTGCTGCAAGCGGGATACGAGCATGTCGGCATGGATCATTTCGCACTCTCCGGTGATGATCTTCTGGTGTCGTTAAAAAACAGGACTTTGACTAGGAATTTTATGGGTTACACCACAAAAAAGGGCCTTGATCTGATTGGAATCGGGGCATCTTCCATCAGTTCCGTAGGACCAACTTATGTCCAGAATGAAAAGGATATTCTATCTTATATCAATAGGGAAGAAGGACTCCATTGGCAAAAGGGGCTGATTCTTGCGGAAGAAGATCTGCTTAGAAGAGAGATAATTATCGATTTTTTCTGTAATTTCTATTTGGAAACATCTTCTATCGAAAAAAAATGGGAGATATCTTTTGCCGACCATTTCTCCCAAGCATTGGATGGTCTTAAGCCTATGGAAAAAGATGGATTGATCAGTATAAATAAATCTAGCCTGGAGGTAACACAATTGGGGCGTTTTTTCATCAGAAATATTTGCATGGTTTTTGACCAGTATCTAGCATCTGAAAAAACAGAAGGCAGGTATTCAAAGACCGTTTAGACTGGGAGAAGGGCATGGCAGTGCAGGAAACCAAGAGAGTTAGCTGGGGAGTTCTTTTGCTGAATATGGGAGGCCCCTCAGACAGCAGCGAGATAGCAGATTTTCTGCGCCGTATGTTCTCCGATCCTTATATAATCAAGCTGCCCTTTTTTTTAAATAAAGGACTGGCCCGCCTGATTGCTTTTTTGCGTGCCGGGAAAGCAGCTCAACATTATGCTCAAATTGGCGGTGGCTCTCCACTCCTGGCTGAAACCGAGAAGCAGCGGATAGCATTAGAAAAAGCCCTATCTCTTCCGATTGCTATAGGAATGCGCTACAGCCGCCCTTTTATTCAGGATGGGATTCAATCTCTGAAGGAACGGAGCGTAACTCATCTCCTCCTTTTGCCACTATACCCTCAGTTTTCATTGACGACCTCTCAGTCTGCTTTGGAACATTTTGAAAAAACAGGAGATTGGAATGGCCCTTATCAAGTAATCAATCATCATTACGATCACCCTTTTTTTGTGTCGATGCATACAGAAATGCTCAGGCAGCGGCTGAACGGAACCTCTCCCGCATTAAAAACTACAGTCCTCTTTGTTGCTCACTCCATTCCCTTAAGTAAAATCAAGCGGGGGGATCCTTATGTACAGCAGATTGAATCTACAGTCTCGTTAATTTCTCAAAACATAGATGCGTCAGTTTCCTGGAAAACGGCTTTTCAGAGTCATTTAGGGCTGGTCAAATGGCAAGGCCCTTCCCTGGAGGAGGCCCTGGAAGATCTGCTGCGGGAAGGAGTAAAAAAGGTAATTGTCCATCCGCTAAGCTTTGCTTCGGAGAATCTTGAGACATTGTTTGATCTCGATATCGAATTTAAGAAAAAATGCCTGGACGGGGGATTGGATTTTATCCGTGTGCCAGCACCTGGCATACAAAATAAATACATCGAAACTCTTTCCTCATTGGTTGAGGAGAAAATTCATCTCTGGGAGCTTGAAAATGTATGAAGTCATTGTAGTCGGAGGAGGAATATCTGGATTAACGACCGCTTTTCTTTTAAAGAGAGCAGGGTATGATGTCCTTGTCTTAGAAGAGAAATCCCACGCAGGAGGACATATCCGGACTTTATCCGAGAAAAACACCCTGCTGGAGACAGGACCTCACAGCTTTATGGGCTCATCGGAAAACACATGGAAACTCGTTGAGGATCTTAAGATTGACGAATTCGTGGCACCGGCCTCTCCGTCTTCGAAAAACCGCTATATTTTTCGTAATGACCAGTTAACCCCTCTTCCCATGGGGTTATCGTCCTTTATTCGTACTCAATTATTGAGCACGAGCGCAAAATTTCGTCTAATGATGGAACCTTTAGTCCCCAACGGAGCTAAGGACGACGACACTGCCTGGGATTTCTTCTGTCGTCGCTTTGGTAAAGAGGCCGCCAGTTTTATTATGTCTCCTTTTATATCAGGCGTGTACGCGGGTGATGTCAAGATGCTTGGTGCCAAGGCGGCATTCCCCAAATTTTGGAATTTTGAAAAAGACAGCGGTTCCATGATCTTAGGCTCTATCAAATATATGCAGGCTAAAAGGAAACGCTTGAAAAAAGAAGGAATCAAGCCCAAAAAAGGCCTATTCAGTTTTAAGGGCGGACTGGGAAAAATCACTCAGAGCCTGGCTGATAAACTGGCGGCGAACATTATTACTAATAGTCCAGTGAGCGCAGTGCAGAAAAATCAAAATGGCTATGTTGTTAAAAACAATAGTGAATCCTGGACAGCTCGTTCCGTCGTTCTTGCAACTCCACCGTCAGTTACAGCCTCTATTCTTAAGGATTCTCTGCCTGGAGACGTAGATGGGCTAAAAAACATTCCCATGGCTCCGGTGGTTATGATTCACTGGAAGGTTAAAGAGAACAATCAGGATTTCCCAGATGGATTTGGTTTTTTGATGCCCCGACTCTACGATTTCAGGGTTCTGGGTACTCTGTTTCCTTCGCGCCTTTTTACGGATCGGGTGCCTAACGGCTGGCAGCTGTTTGCCAGCTTTTATGGCGGCATGACAGATCCGGAGGCGGTTTCGATGGATGATGATGAGTTGATCGTCCTTCTTTATGATGAGCACCGCCGTCTTTTTAAGAGTGATCTTGAGAGCGCAGAAATACTTCGCATTCTCCGCTATTCGGGTGCCATTCCCCAGCTTCTCCCTGATCATCCGGAAAAGATTTCAGCGTTAAGAGCGGCACTTGCCCGGAAGTTGCCGGGAATCGCCTTGGCCGGTAATTACTTGACAGGGGTAGGGATCGAACATGCAGTGGAAAGCGGCTATGCCGCCTTCGAGGAAACCATTGAATATTTATCAGATCGGAGTGCCAATGAATAACGTGCTGGAAACGAAAGTCAAACCGGAAATTCCTCTGGTAATTGTGGGGTATGATTTCCGAATCGCATCCTCTGCCATGAGAGAGAAACTTGTTACCTCAAAAAAAGATAGAGAAAATCTTCTTAACGCCATCCAGAAAATGGATCCCACAGCCGGGCTTCTTGTTTTGGAAACATGTAATAGAATGGAATGGATTGTTTCTACCCAGATGCCGGGATGGGTGGCTGAGTTATTAAAGGCTCAGATGCTCAGTCTCATCCAAAAATCAGGAGTGAACGGGAAAATTCCCATACCTAAGCCTAAACTATACACAGGACACGAGGCAGTTCTTCACGTAATCAGAGTGGTATTTGGGATGGAATCTCTAGCCGTTGGAGAAGCACAAATTGCAGGACAATTTCAAGCTGCACTCCAGAGATCGTTAGAAGAAAAGACATCCAACAACATCTTAAACCGGCTGGCTCATGTTGCCGGCCGCGCAGCCAGATTCGGATACGAGATCGAATTCCGTTCTAACATAAAGCAGGGAATACACAGCCTTGTTACTGACTATATTGAAAATTATTTTGGATCAAGTATGAAGAAGAGAACCGTACTGGTCGCTGGAATGGGAGAGATTGGCAGAAAAACAGCAGATTTGATCAAAGATACCCATAAATGCAAGGTCGTTCGTTTAAACCGCACAGTTAAGCCTCATCATCGGGGAGAGTGGGTGGAATTGAAGGAGCTTAAAAATCTTTCTAAAACTGCAGATGCTCTGGTGGTTGCTACAGGAGCTTCGGCGCCAATAATCACAGCTGTTGAGCTGGACCATAAAAGAAAGGATAAGCTTTTGGTGATGGACATAGGCATTCCACGCCAGGTGATGGAGTCTACACAATCTCTTCCCTATGTGGAATACTGCAATATTGATCACCTTCAGTCCTCCGTCAAAAATTGGGAGAGCGTAGAGGAAAAGCAGCGTTTTGAGGAAAGAATCGAGAAGGAAATCGATCAATTCCGCCAGTACTGCAGGAGCAGAGACATGACATCTTTTCTCTCCAGCCTCCACTCCGCCCGCCGGGATTTCATTCATCAGAAAATCCCAGAATTTTTTTCCACAGAACTTGCGGATCTTGACCAAAAGAGGCGAGCACGGATCGAGAAGGCTATGAAACAGTTGCTGAATGAATACTCATCGAATATGTTTATTGCCTTTCATAAAACAATGGAATCATTTTGGAGCAGAAATGGGAATGAGCAAGAATAAATATATAATCGGGACGCGTGGCAGTGCTCTGGCCCTTTGGCAGGCCAATAAAGTCTCCGAATGCCTGGAAGTCGAAATCCAAATCGCTATTATTAAAACATCCGGCGACCGTTTTCAAGATATTGCTCTACAAGGCCAGACAGAAACAGGCTTTTTCACCAGAGAGATCGAAGATCAGCTGCTTGCAAAAAAAATCGATATGGCAGTTCATTCACTAAAAGATATGCCGACAAAGATACATTCGGATTTGATCATTGCCGCCTATCTTCCGAGGGCTGCTGTATCTGACTTATTATTAGTTCATTCTGATTGGCACTCTCCTGAATCTTTAATTCCGGTAAAAAAAGGATGCCGGGTGGGAGCCACCTCATTGAGGCGAAGATCTCTGCTTCAGCTTTATGGACCTCAGACGGAGCCGGCAATGTTGCGAGGCAATGTCCCGACTAGAGTTCGAAAGTGTAAAGAAGGGCAGTATGGAGCCATCATACTAGCTCAAGCCGGGTTGGATCGCCTTGGTTTAGACACCTCTCCACTTATAAATTATCGTTTAAATCCGGAGATTTGGCTTCCTGCTCCGGGGCAGGGGATAGTTGCTGTCCAAACTAGAAGAAATGATCAGCGTCTTCTCGACTACGTAACCAAACTGGATGATCCCCCTACGCGGATAGAGGCAGAGATCGAGCGCCGGCTGCTATCCAATTTCGAAGGCGGCTGTCATGTAGCTTTTGGCTCCTTAGCAAAGAAGAAAGAATCGGGTTGGCAGACCTTCATCGGCTTGGATATGCCGGATAAAGGTTGGGTTCAGACAGTCGTATTTAACAAGAATATTGATCTTATAAAAAAGATAATGCCTGATGATCTGAATGACCTTCAGGCTGTCGAAGTTAAACAAAAGGAAATGCTATGCCGGAAAATCCCCTCATCATCTTGACCAGAGAGCCGGAAGATAATAAGCTTCTAGCCAAACGGCTGTCTCTGGAAGGAAGAGATTTTGTGGAATATCCCTGTATCAAAACCGTTCCTGTTTCTTCTTTGGGAAACAATATATTCCGCAAAGAAAAGCTAGTGAATTATAATGCCGTTATTTTCACCAGCAAGCGGGCAGTAAAGGCTCTGGAATCCCTCGAGTTCGATGTCGGCAAAGAGCTGCCTCCCGTGGCTGTTGTGGGGAGAAGAACCGCCGATGAGGTTCGCAGGGTATTAGGTATGGAGTCATGGATTGTAGCTGAACCCCCAACAGCAGAGTCCCTGGCCCGGATTCTCATCGGAAAATGCCCACCGGCTGCCAGATTTCTTCATATAAGAGGGAGCAAGTCAACCGGAGTGCTAAAGAAAATCATTTATGACTACGGATTCCACCTGGATGAGGTCATTGTATACAAGCACGAATCCATGGCTGTGGAATCACTTCGAATTCAAGGAACTGGAATTGTTGTCTTGGCCAGCCCATCGGCGGCCCGTTATTTTTTAAAGCACAATTCTGGTCATAGATCTCGTTTGGCCTTTTTAGCTATAGGGTCGACAACAGCAGAATATCTGAGAAAAATGAAACTGTCCGCTGTCTATAAGGCTAAGAATCCGGAAATAGATTCCTTACTCGAGGAAATCATAAAAATAATAAAACAGCATGATTTTACACATGCACCGGGACAAGTCACTTAAAAAGAGATGAATGAATGAAAAGAAAAATGGAAAATTCGGAAGCTCTCTGCTCTAGAGCTGTTAATCTAATACCGGGTGGGGTCAACAGCCCTGTTCGCGCTTTTAAACAAGTGGGAGGCCAGCCGGTTTATTTTGAAAAAGCCCAGGGGAGTGGATTTGTTGATGTCGATGGAAACCAGTACACGGATTACTGCCAATCATGGGGACCGTTGATCCTGGGCCATGCCCGTCCCGAAGTCCTGGAGGCTGTGCAGGAAGCTGCCCAAGCAGGCCTTTCCTTCGGCGCTTGTCACCGGGGCGAAGTTGAATTAGCTGAGTTGATTCTCTGCACTTTCCCTGGATTCGACAGAATCCGGTTTGTCAATTCAGGAACTGAAGCTGTGATGACTGCCCTTCGTATCGCCCGAGGGGTGACTGGACGAGATCTTGTTGTCAAATTCGAAGGGGGATACCATGGCCATTTCGATGGAATGCTGGTAAAAGCCGGTTCCGGACTGGTGACACAAGCGATCGCAAGCTCTCACGGAATACCTGATGCCATTGCTAAAACCACTCTGGTGGCGCCGTTGGATGATGAAGAGGCAGTGGATGCCATTTTTCATAAATTCGGTGAGCGCATTGCAGCTGTAGTGATCGAGCCTCTGCCTGCCAACAATGGTCTTCTGGTACAGAGGAGAGAATTCCTGCAGCACCTGAGAGATATTACAGAAAAAAACTCAAGCCTTCTCTTATTTGACGAGGTGATTTCGGGTTTCCGGCTTCGATTTGGCGCCTTCTGGCAAAATGTCGATATTATTCCTGATATGTTTACGCTTGGAAAAATAATTGGAGGAGGGATGCCAGTGGGAGCCGTTGTTGGCCCGGAATGGATTTTGGATAATCTTGCGCCTGTCGGAAAAGTATACCAGGCTGGAACTTTGAGTGGCAATCCGGTTGCCCTTGCTGCCGGGCAGGCGACTCTCGAAATACTAAAAAAGGAATCGCCCTATGATGCCCTGGAAGAGATGGGAAAACATTTAAAGGATAGACTTAGCCGGAGCGATATACCATATGCCCGGGCCCAGCAAGAAGGCTCTATTCTCTGGTTGTACTTGGGAACAGAAGAGTTTCCCCGTCGGGCGAATAAGATTTCGGAACAAGCAATGGAACGATTTGTTAATATCTACAGTGGACTGCTAAATAAGGGGATATATCTTCCCCCGTCATCATATGAAGTTTTGTTTCTTAGCAGCGCACATACACTACAAGATATTGATGCTCTAGCCGATGCATTGATCGATTTGCTGTAAGATATTTTGAAGCCGAGTTGATTTGACAAGGAGCTAAAAATGAGATTCAAAAGCAAATACCTAAGGTATCTGTTAAAGGATTATAGTTACCACACTGTATTCATCATATCCCTCCTTACACTGACAGCTCTTGTGACCTGGTGGGCGGTTTTTGTCAATCGTTCCATTCATGATTCATACGATCTGCATAAGAAGAATCTCAAGCAGGGCTTACTTTTGTACGCATCGACCATGGGTCAGAACAAAACTGACAGCCCCAAGGTAGGAATTCTCATCGAAGATCAAAGGTTCGAGATAGTGAGCTCAGTGGATTCTTTAAATAGACAGGCTGTAAAGCTTTCCCCCGTTTGGTCGAGCCTGTACATTCAGCCCAGAGAGGAAATATTACTCGAGAGGGAAGAGAAATTGAAAAGCCAACAGCTGATGGTAGTTGGTGAGAGCGGGCTGCTTCTTTTTTTGATTTTGATCAGTGGCTTTATGATCTATCGATCTCACTGGTTAGAAAAGCGTGTTATCAAAGAGCTGCATGAGCTTTGGAGCCGGGTGTCACATGAGATCAAATCCCCAATTACAGGACTCAAAGCTTTTCTTGAAACCATAAGAGATGAACCTATGGATCATGAAAAAATGAAACCATTGATTCGTATGGCCCTGCAGAATGTGGAAAGACAGAAGAAGTTGACGGAAAACATGCTGATAGGCCAAAAGATAAAAAACGGTGGATTTGGGATCAATCTAAAAACAATAGATGTAAAAAAATTCATTTTGGACTATCTCGACTATGAATCATCGGTTTCTGCTGGAAAAATTATCGAATTTGATACACAGGGGAGTGATTGCTATTTGGCAGATGCAGATCCTTCTGCCTTGAGAGTGGTTTTTGATAACATAATTGACAATGCCTATAAGTATGGGGGCAAGGATGTATCGATTGCCATCTCAATTCGGCATGAAGGCAAAAAACGTGTCGTTATCAAGTTTGCAGATAGCGGGCCCGGTTTTGATCCGGGGATGAATGATGGAATTTTCCGTGCTTATGGGCGGCTGAGTGAAGAGCTGCCAAAAGGACAGCATGGAACAGGAATGGGACTTTATATTTCACGAAATCTAGTGAGGAAATGGGGGGGAGATATGTCCGCAAGATCACGTGGACCTGGAAAAGGCTCAGAATTTTCAATTTATTTGAAGAGAAAAAGGACAAGGGATTATGAAAAAAGTAATGATAGTTGAAGATGAAGAATTGATCCGGACAATGATCCACATCAATCTCGAAAGTGAAAATTATAAGGTCAGGAGCTGTGAGTCTGCTGAAGAAATGATAGAGCTCTTAAAAAAAGAGTCGTTTGACTTGATTTTGCTAGATATCATGCTGCCCGGAATACATGGAGATGAGGCCTTAAAAGAGATAAGGAAAAAAGGAATTCGAACGCCAGTGATTATGGTTACTGCAAAAAACGACATCACCTCCAAAGTGGATAGTTTCGAGTGGGGAGCGGATGATTTTTTGGCTAAGCCTTTTGATATTCAAGAACTTCAGGCTAGAGTGAAAGCAATCATTCGTCGTAATAAATCGGAATTAGTTTGAATAAAATAAATAAATAAATAGGGAGAACCTTAATGAACTTTCCTAAAATAAGAATGAGAAGACTTAGAGAAAATCCCGGAGTGCGAGATCTGGTCAGGGAGACAAGAGTCGATCTCGATGATTTGGTTATGCCTCTATTTGTGGTCGAAGGATTGTCACAAAAAGAGGAAATATCCTCAATGCCCGGACAATTCCGCTTTTCCATCCCAGAACTTGTGGACGAGTGTAAGCGGCTGTATGCAGTAGGGATAAAAGCTGTTATCCTATTTGGGATCCCTGCTAATAAAGATGAGAAAGGCTCTGGGGCCTGGGCTGAAGATGGGATTATCCAGAAGGCGATGTCGCTCATTAAAAAAGATGTGCCGGATTTGGTAGTTATCGGTGATGTGTGTCTTTGTGAATACACATCTCACGGTCACTGCGGATGGATTGAAAAGGGAAAGCTGCTCAATGATCCCACCCTTGAGCTTTTAGCTAAGACAGCCCTGTCTCAGGTCAATGCCGGGGCTGACATGGTAGCGCCCTCGGATATGATGGATGGGAGGGTAGAGGCTATCAGAGGAGCGCTGGATGATAATGGCTACAACCACATTCCCATAATGGCCTATGCTGCGAAATACGCTTCAGCTTATTATGGGCCTTTCCGGGACGCAGCTGAAAGTTCCCCTCAGTTTGGGGACCGTAACTCATACCAAATGGATGCGGCTAATGCGGATGAAGCCCTTCGAGAGGTCAAACTAGACCTAGCAGAAGGTGCTGATATTGTAATGATCAAACCCGCTCTCCCATATCTTGATATTATTCGGAATGTAAAAGATACGTTCATGGTCCCGACGGCAGCTTACAACGTCAGTGGGGAGTATTCTTTGATTAAAGCTGCAGCTGCAAACAAATGGGTGGATGAGAAGAGAATCATTTTGGAAACTTTAACCTCTATAAAACGCGCGGGAGCTGATATCATCCTCACTTATTTTGCTTCAGACTTCGCCTCTTGGAAAAGCTAATTTCAGGTAGGGTGTGACAGACGTTAGTCTTATTTACGTTTAAGAGGGACGGACCAAGATATTTTCAATGTTTTCATATATTTAAGGCCATCTTTCCTTTTATTTATCTGCTTAAATGAGCATTTTGGGGGCTGGGCTGAAGATGGATGGAGTGGTTCAGGTATTGAAGAAGAAAAAGTTATATTGAATTTTCTAGGAATAACCCATTTTTGTCTAATGGTTTCTCTTGCAGAATTCATCCTTAATACGTCAGGAAAAAAATT
>CAZEWV010000043.1:0-12695 GCA_964516025.1 uncultured Eubacteriales bacterium | reverse complement strand
GATTCTGGCTACTTCAGACGTATTGTCAGTCAATCCAAGAATAGGCCTCCCCGCGGCTATATAATTGTAGAGTTTTGATGGGACCGATAACTGCGTTTTACCTTTGTCTAAAGGAACGATTAAAACGTCGCTGGCAGCAAGAAGAAAAGGTAAATCCTCATAGGGTTGGAATGGAAGGAAAGTCACATTATCCAGCTCCAATTCTTTTGCTTTTTGAACCAGTTTAGGTTTCTTTAATCCTTCACCAACAAACACAAATCTCAATCCGACCTCATTTTTGAGAACACTTGCGGCATCTAAGACCTTTTCCAAGCTCAAATAACTGCTGAGTGAAATAGTCCCTGAGTACATCACAACAAAACTTTTATCCAGTGACAATTTTTGTGAGAGAGGATTTTTCTTGGGAAAAGGCTGGAGTATTTCAGTATCTACCCAATTGGGAATCACTTTTATTCTCGCTGGACTCACGTCCTTCTCCCTTAGATTCTGTTTAAATCCCTCACTTATGACAACAATCTCATCTGAATTGTGGTAAATCCATTTTTCAAAGCGTTTAGCCAATCCAATAGCCCAAGATTTTTTGAGCAGGCCGGACTCTATGGATAAATCGGGATGGATATCCTGGACACTCAGAAGAATTTTGGCCCCTTTTAATTTCTTAGCAAAAAAACCAGTCACACCCAACTGTAGTGGTGGAAGGCGCAAGAAGAGAACATCGCCTTTTTTCACTGCCAAAAGATTCAAAATGGAAAATCCGGTGTAGATCGACCAGGCTATAAGCCGTCCTATATGATGGACAGTATAATTCGTTCTGAACCTTTTAACACCAAAACCGCTTTTCAATTCTTTATTATAAATCTGCCATCGAAAATTCCGGTGATGAGGAGGTCTTGGGATAGTTGTTATCACTTCAACATTATGACCACGAGAAGAAAGAAAAGAGGCCAACTCATTCATCAATATGGGTGCACTCCCAAATTCAGGTAAATAGTACATGGAATGAATAAATGTTTTCACTTTTTCATCCATCAAAAATTATAAGGCCTGAGACTCGGACCTTGGCTTCTGACATATTCTGTCACTGACGTTTGTTCGTCCTCGTCCTCCTGTGGCTGGACCTTCATCCAATTATAAATGTACTGGATCGCAGGCAAAAAAAGTAAAAGGTCAACTCCGTAGAACGCTGCCGTCGACTCGAAAAGGCTCCGCGCAGAAAAAAAACCGATCAACAAAACGCTCCCCATAACTAAAGGTTTATCTTCACCCTCATAATATCTAATTTTTTTAAAAATATTTGTCTTAAAGAATAGAATCCAGATGCTGGCGACAGCTGCGACAAAAAAGAGCAATCCCAAGATCCCACTCTGGATTGTAGCATGAAGATAAGAGTTGTGAATGTGTTGGGAATCAAGCATGATCCGATCGGAATGAAATCCCCATCCTAAAAAGGGCGACTGCTTGATGAGAGAAAAGGCTTCTCCCCAAGTGGATTCACGCCCGGACAGATTCACCAAAATATCAATTTCTCCTCCAGCACGCTCTTTAAATCCGACCTGCCAGAGGACAAATGCCACAACGGGCCCCATAAAAACATAGTACCAGCGAAACCCCATGATCAAAACAAACAACATACTGGCAACTCCCAAGCCGAGAAGTGCCGTGCGTGATCGGGTAAACATAAGCATGAAAATGCCCAGGAAACAGAGCCCGAGCCAAGCATAGCGGATTTTTTCTTTTTTAAAAAAAAACTGGATGCTAGAAATGATGATGACAACCAGAGCAAACCGTCCCACACCGTTAGCATTCATTTCTCCCAATCCAAAAGGCAGTTCATAGAACTGCTGTCCTCGAGCCCCAAAGCCCATGGGAACAACTTTGAGTGCAATAATCAAAAAGATACCTATGGTGATAAGATAATTGATATAGGACACTGTTTGGAGACATATAAGCGAATCTTCTCTCATATAAAAAATCCATGTAACCATGACTGTCGCAAAAAAGAGCAATCCCCAATACAAGGATCTCTGCGCATTGGGTGAAAATAATGAGGTCGCCAATCCCACTAGGCTGTAATAATAAAATAAGCCAAGAGGAGTTTTAGGAGAAGGAAATTTCAACTTCCCTACAAATATCCACAGCAAACTGATATAAAGCGCAAGAATTGGTAAAAGTGCCCGCATCCCCTGAAAAATCCCAAGAGGACTTGTGAACCAATCTGGCCTCTCCGTGATATTGTATAGTCCAGTAAACAACGCACCCCACACCAGAAGCCAGATAACAATAGTGAATATCATTTTCGCTTTAACTTCCAGTAGATGATGCCTCTCCATTGTCTGAGACGGTCCCAGGCCAAGGGACCTAAAACTAAAATCAGCAAATTTTTGGCAAAATATGTTGGTTTAAATTGTTGCCATGAAAAAGACCTCCAAAGGAGTCTTAATGCTGCGAGCCTTCCAGAATTGATCATCTCTTCTCTGATATTGGAGAAGTAATGTCCGGCCGCTCTTTTTGACAGATATCTATGATATGATTTCATGCCGCCTATTCTGACAATTTCCTCTTTCCATTTTTCCATAAATCTCAAAAATGCTCTGTTTCTTTTATACGTTGTATCTGATAAGCGAGGATTTGGATGATTGTGAAAATAAATGAGAGGAAAGTTTAAGAAGTGGACTGTCCACTTTTTCGATAGGCTGAAAAAGAAATCATAATCATGGAATCCGAACAGGCTTTCATCAAATCCACCGATATCTTCGAAAGCAACTCTTTTTACAACTGATCCAGGAGTACCTATAGGCAAGTCTGCCCCTTTCATCAAAGCTTCATACACATATCCATCATTTAGAGATATTATATCTTGATAGATCACTCCGGATAATTCTGATTTCTGGTACCATCGTGGACAGAGAAGGCCCCAACTTTTAGGCAGATATTGTATCTTTTCCATAGATTTTTCAAGCCAAACAGGAAGAGATTCATCATCATCATCCAGGAAAGCAATGAATTCCCCAAGAGAATAAGAGACACCTCTATTCCGGGATGCTGCTCCTCCACTGTTTTTTTCAAGGCGAATATATCTCACTCTCTTATCAGTTGATACTATTTTTTTAATAGTGTTTTCTGTCTGATCTTCGGAACAGTCGTCGACTACAATGATTTCGAAATCATGGTAGGTCTGTGAGAGCACACTTTTGATCGCTCGTTTGACAAAGTCCACTCGGTTAAAAGTGGGGATGACAACACTGAATGCTGGACGATAACTCCTATTCGTCATATTATTGAATCCATAAACTCAATTGAAAATCATATTTCCCTTTTTTTCTATGAATTATCCTCAATTATCTCTGTTACAGCATCGATGACGTCCTCAACATCATCATCCGATAGTTTTGCCGAAAGAGGGATCGAACACGTCCTATCAGAAATCCATTCGGCATTCGGAAAATCCCCTCTTCGATAATTAAAATTCTTGTGATAGAAAGGATGGAGGTGCAGAGCCATGTAGTGAACACCCACCCCAATATTATGTCGTGTCATCTCTTCAAGAAACTGATCTCGGGTTATATTCAATCTATTTATATCCAATAAAAGAGTATAGAGATGAAAGGAATGACGGATATCGGTTTCAGTCGGCAAAGGAGTAAACACAGGCAAATGGGCAAAGGCCTCATTGTATCTGTCCCATATTTCCTTCCGTCTATTCCAGTTTTTATCGACCCTGGGCAGCTGATGAATCCCCAGTGCCGCCTGTATGTCCATCATGTTGTATTTATAGCCCGAAAAGACCACTTGATAGTGTTTGTACCCCTCATCAGAAAATCTTTTCCAAGCATCCCTGCTCATTCCATGCTGGGCAAGTGTCTTGATTTGATTTGCGTAGCTTTCCTTCCCGGTTATGACCATCCCCCCTTCTCCGGTCACTATATTTTTGGTCACGTAAAAACTAAAACACCCCATTTCACCTATAGTACCCATCTTTTGGCCTTTATATTCCGCTTCAACGGCATGGGCGCAGTCTTCGATAATCTTTATCTCGGATTTCCTGGAGAGAAGGACCAATTCATCCATCTCACACGGGCGGCCTGCAAAGTGTACTGGAATAACGGCTTTAGTCCGTCTTGTGATTTTCCTTTTTATATCCTCGATGTCGATGTTCATCGTTTCCCGCCTGCAGTCAACAAGCACGGGAATCCCTCCTGCATGGATAATGGCATTGGCTGTGGCTGCAAAAGTCATCGTTGGAACCAAGACCTCATCTCCTGGACCTATTCCCAAAGCCAACATGGAGAGATGCAGGGCTGCTGTGCCGGAATTAACGGCCACCGCATACTTCGCCCCTTTGTAATCTTTAAACATGCCCTCAAATCGTTGGACCTTGGGTCCCGTACCTATCCAACCGGATTTCAGAGAATCGACCACTTCATCGATTTCAGGCTGTTCGATGGCCGGATTCCCAAAGATTAAAAAATCTTTTCTCATTATTTAGCTTCCCTGATTAAGTGAATGTCCAATAATTCTCCGGGCAAGACTTCTTGATAGATACGCTGCAGCTGATCCCCCAGCCTCTCCCAGAGATAAAATTCCTCTGTTCTTCTGCGCCCAGCCTCACCCATTTTTTCTCTGAGTTCACCATCAAGACATAGTTTTTCCAATGCTTTGGCCATTTCCTGAATTGTGTATCCCGGATTTTTTGGCTCGATCTTTATACCCCACTCCTTCTTGATATGAAAACCAGGGCCTCCGATATTGAGTCCGATAACCGGCTTTCCACAGGCCATGGCTTCGATAACCACCTGCCCTCCTCCGTCGCGGAAACTTGGAAAAAGAAGGACATCGGACAAACTCAACTGTTCAAGCAAATCTCCACGTTCCATCCATGGGATAAGTTCGATGTCCTCTTTAATGTTCAAGGAAGAAATGAGTTGTTCGAGGCGTCCTCTCTCCGGCCCGTCTCCGATAATTTTAAAATGTGACTCAGGGAACAAACGAGAAAATTTATAGAAGGCTTCTATTCCGAGGTTGATCCCCTTGATCGCATCCAGCCGGCCTGCATAGATGACACTAAATTGATAAGGTTTCTCACCCTGAGTACTCGAAGGAAGATTCAATTCTTCCGAAGATATCCCGTTGACAGGATAAAAATAAAGTTTTTTTTCATCTGTTTTTATCTTATCTTCTGTATCCGTATTGCATACAAGGATGGCTAAGGCTTTTTTAACACATCTTCGCCTAAACCACGTGTTCCGCCAGAACCACTGTCCCGCAAGACGTAAGTTTTGATTGATCCGGTTTTTCCAGTGAATGGTCTTTTTAAAACTGCGCGGAACCTTCTGCCCTCCACCCATGGGACCCCATATAAAAGGGAGGGGTAGAAACGCACCAATAAAGCTGGGCATCCAGTCATTATTAAAAGTGATGTGATGGAAGAAATCATAGTGGTTTTTTTTATAGAGTTTTCGTGCGAGAAAAAAAGCTTTGATCTGCCATAATAAATAATACAGACTAAAACCTAAGAAGTTCCTTTTTAATACAGATAAGAATTTTGGAAGCGTTAAATAATGAAACTCAACATCATTGAGGTTTTCCTGGTCAACAGCCCTCTCAATCCCTCCCTTATTATAAGTCCTTGTGAGAACCGTTATATCATGAAATCGATTGAGCTGCTTGATCAGATTCCAACCCAGGATAGCCTCCCCTGGATAGGACTCCTCAGTGGCCAATGGATTACAGGCATATGCGGAGACGAGCAAACTAAGTCTCTTCATTACATTGTCCTTAATTTGCCTGAATTATTCAGTTTAGAGAAGGTCATTCAAAATTTCTTTAACATTTGAGGTGTAGGCATCGAATGAATACATTTCATTAAACCGTTTTTTCCCTTCACGGCCCATTTTCCTTCGTAGATCCGGGTCCTCCACCAAAAGATTGATTTTCTCAGCCAGGATATTGGGTTTTTTAGGAGGAATAATATATCCGGTTCGGCCATTCAGCACCATCTCGGGGAGAGCTCCAATATTTGTTGTTATCACAGGAATGCCTACCTGCATGGCCTCCAGGTTGACAAGCCCAAAAGCTTCAAAAGGATAATGTGAGGGAAAAACAAAAATATCGCTTTTTTGGAATAATTCCTCTTTTTTTTCCCCATATACGGCTCCAAGAAACTGAACATTCACGTTTAGCTTGTTTCTCTTCACATAATTGAGGATTCTTTCTTTAACATTTTTCCCCTGCCAGGGACCTGCAATGAGAAACTTGATCCTTCTTTTCGTTACAATGACTTTAGGAATAGACCTGATCAGAGTAAAAATCCCCTTTGACTCGTAGAGATTGGAGAGATAGAGTACATTGATAAATTGATCCGCTTTATTTTTTTTTTCAGGTAACGTCTTCATCAAGCAATTGGGCAACATATATATATCTTTCTTGTAGAAGCTGCTGATGTCCTTTTCAAACACCTTTCCCAGTACGATACAGGCCTTTGCCTTTTCAAAGACACTCCTTACGATCCAGCGGCCTGTACTCCCTTTCCAATAGATTGTTTTATGTCCGTTGTTATGAATGTACAAAACATAGGGAAAGTGAAATATGTTTGTAAACGCTATAAATATGCCCTCAACGAAAAGGCCAATTCTTGTTGCCGAAATAAAAAACACAACCAAATCCGGTTGAAAACGAATCAGATCACGATTGTATTTCCACAATACAGAAAAAAACCTTAAAAACTTTAGCATTGATATCCTATTGACCTCATGGATTCGTTTCGAAAACTCTTTTTGGGAAACTTTCACTCGATAACCAAGTCTCTCTAGCGCTTTAAAAAGAGTCAGAGTCATGATGTTAGACCCATGTTGTGGAGGTGGCATTTGCCCGTAAATAAGAATTTTTTTCTTTTCATTCCTCCCTCTGATGTTTGAATCCATTTTTTATCTGATTAAATCCTGAATAACGAAGACATAAATCCTCCAGCATTTCCCAAAGCCCTTTGAAAATAATAAAGTTTCTGTTCCCGGAAAAAGAGCCCCAGATTCATCATCATTCTAACAAGAAGTGCCAGATAGCATTTTAAAAAAGAAAATTCCCTGTATTTTTTGACAAGGTACAAGCGGTTCTCGACTTCTCTGAATCCAAATTTGTAATCACTGCCCCGCCCTCTTATGGATGGAAAATGATAATATCTGGCTTCTTCAAGAACCATGAGCCGAAACTTCTTCCCCACACGGTAGCTAAAATCCAGATCTTCCAGATAGCTGTAATCCTTAAACCATTCGTCAAATTGGTAATCTTTAAATATATTATTTTTCCAAACCACTGCTCCTGTTGGCAACCATTTTACAAAGATATTAGCCTTCACTGTTCCGATCATTGTTTGGAACGCAGAGGGAAGGACATCCCCTTTGTTTTGGCTGTACAAACCTAGACGCTCGGCAAAGGGAAGATTTTTTAATGACGAGGCATACAAACCGGGGTGATTCACCATGTTCAATGCCACTCCCACAACATGATCTGGAGCATTTTTCCAAAACGACAAAAGCTTTTCGACTGCATGAACGTCTAGTTCGACATCATCGTCAAGAAAACCAATGAGAGTGATGTCGGGGCTGATCTCTTTTAAGCCAGAATTCCGCTGTTTTGTCGCTGATGGTGGAAAAAATGTCGAATAGAACAAATTAAGATCTGAGAAATCTTTCAGAACTTCTTTCGCCGACTGCTTCCCTCCATCAATAATGATGATCTGGTCGGGACGATAGGACTGCGAATTTAGACTTTTGAGCATCAAACAGAGCTTCTCCGGACGATCTTTTGTCGCCACAACAAAGGCAATTTTGTTGGAAAACTTTGGAGTTTCGATTGAGTCCATAATCACTGCATCAGGCATGTTTCTGCCACTTCCCGGATACATTTCGGTAACCGTCCCATAAACCCTCAAGAATGTTTGATGCTTCACGCAATTGTCCACTTCCGATTTTGATAAGAACATCTTTTAGACGGACCACGGGGTAATACACATAAAAAAAAAGGAGCCATATCCCTGAGAAATGCCGTTTTGCCACCAGGACTGTATTGCGCGTAGCATAGTAGAGAAGAAAGGAATTCCTATACTTTTTATTCAAACAGCTGTCTGTCTGTTTGTGGCATACAAAAGCCCTGCTGGCCAAATAGATACTACGTCCCATATTGATCATTCTTATAGATAAATCATTGTCCTCAGCGTAGAGGAAGAGATGAGGGTCAAAGAAATAGCTGTCTTGGTTTTCCATATCGCACAAAGCGTCTTTTCGAATCATCATGGCCGTTCCCCACGCAACGTTAGATGGTTCATCATCTTGCAGTTTATGCTTAAACAAATAATAAGACAGATAAAACAACTTGGGAGGGCGATGATCTCCGATAAATAAGAGGTTCCCGCTGCTGGCCTCTTTCACGACACATGCCACCACACTCGCATTTTTTTCTTGAGAAACTACAACAGCGCGTGACAGGCACTCCGGATCTATCCATGTGTCATTGTTCAGCAGAAATACAAATTCTGCAGGCTCGGCACACCGTAACGCATACCTTATAGCAACATTGTTTCCCTCCGCAAATCCAAGATTTTTTCGAGTTTTTATGAGAACCAACGCTGCCTCGGAGGACTGACTCAACAATCTGTTTTCTACATCTGCCTGTCCACCTGACTCTGCGGTTTCCTTGTCATACTCAACACACAGCATATTTTCCCTGCACCACATTTTTATTTGTTCAACAGAATCGTCTTCGGAACCATTGTCCAGAACAACAATCTGAAAATGGGGATAGGACAGATTTCTCACTGATTCTAGGCAATCAACTGTATCCTTTCCCCCGTTCCAGTTTAGGATGCAGAGTACAACTTTCGGCTGGAAGTCTTTATCCATAATTCTCCTTTTTCGATCCTCCTCTTCCCAAAATGGCAATGAAGAGAAATCTTGTCACATCTTCCAGCAAAAAGATAATTTTTAGGACGGGAACCTTCCAGGAGTGATATTTTTTGAAATATTTGATCGCACCACTCCGGTATTCTACATCTCTCCACCGATCCTTCGCCTTCTTAAAAGCGGCTGACTGGTCATGAATCACCTCGGCTTGAGGAAGAATGTAGATCTTGTATCCATTTTCATAGATCCGTCTGCATAAATCAGCATCGTTGAAAAAAAAAGGAAAATCCTCATCGACGAGATAATCCTTTTTTAAGGACTCCCTTCGAAGCATGAAGCAGGCCCCCGGAGCCTGTTCAACCGTGGTCAGTTTTGTCGAATCCACACTCTCTCCGAAATACCTTCTCTCAAACCATCTTCCGGCCAAAAGTCTATCCACGAGCTTCCCGATTCCTGTCGAGAAAAAACACATGGATAGATTCCAGGTTTTAAAATAATAATTCTGCGGAGTCATGTCCGGGTTGAGCAGCCTTGCCGTCACTCCTCCAGCCTTCTGTTTTTCTTTTAGAAAAGACACCATTTGTCTCAGGGCACCGGGAAGCACGATCACATCAGGTCCAAGCAAAAGCAGGTACCTTCCTCTGCACAATGAAAGGGCCTGGTTATCAGCAAGACCCCCCGTGTTGTGATCATTTTCGATCCAGGTTATGTTCGCCAGGTTTGAAAAATTTTTTTTAACCTTCTTAAATCCTAGTTCTTCCGAAGCGTTGTCGATGACCACCATATCAAAAGAGAGGCCATCAGAATTCTGTTGTATAGAACGGATACATTTTCCCAAAAGTTCTGCAACATTCCAGTTGACGACGATGATCGAGAGGTCAGTCCGGCCTTCATCAATTTTGATGCTTACTGTTTTCATTCTGTAATAAAATTTTTGACATCAAGGAAATCATAACTCTTTTTTAAGTTTCATAAATTGATTATAATCATGGATATAGTCTGATTCATCATAGGCCAATGATGCAAGATTCAAGCAAACACTGCCAGAAGAAAAGTTATCCAGTTCCCTCCATATTAAAGGTGGGATATAAAGACCGAAGTAAGGACGGTTAAGGCTCACCTTTTTCTTGAGAATCCCATCATCGAGGAGAACATCGAAACTGCCTGAAACCGCAAGCAATAGCTGCTGGAGTTTTCTATGAGCATGTCCTGCTCGTTCTTTACCACCTGGAATATCGTAGAGATAATAGATGCGAGATATCTTAAAAGGAACATGTTTTTGACCATAAATATACGTCAGATTTCCTTTTCTTTCACCAAAAACCTGAGGTAGGTGAATGAGCTTGCAGTCCGTGATGGTCGTGTTATGAGGAGCCACTGTTTTTTTCTCTTAGATATTCTTCGTAACTGTGTATGTAATCGGCCTCTGAATAGGGAGAAGATGCCAGGACAAGGGCCACCGAATTTGTGGAGAAATGTATCATCTGCCTCCAAATCATGTTTGGAATATTAAGCCCAAAATAGGATCTGTTAAGAGTAAATATCTGTGTCCAGTCTCCAAAGTCAATAAGAACATCAAAGCTGCCGGAAAGCGCAATAATGACTTCATGCCCCTGTTTAAATGCATGGCCTCCGCGAACCTCTCCGCCAGGCACATCATACACCCAGTAGACCCTCTCAATATCAAACTCAACATGATTTTTCCCTTCGATAAAAGTCAAATTTCCCCTGGGATCGTTTATTTTAGGAAATTGAATGATTCGGACCTCTGTGATATTCGGCATTAAGAATTCACTCTATCTCGTGAGAAAACAATTTCATAAAAGTCATGCACAACTGATCTCGCGCCAAATCCTTCTTTTTGTTCGATCAAGCCCACGTTGAGATATCTTCCTTCTCTCTCTGTTGAGACACCAAAATCAATGTACTTTTTCTTCTCTCGATAAACCTCATTAATAATAGAGTCAATAAGGATATCAAGAGCTCCCATATTTTTTCCTTCTTCACTGCAGGCCGTGTACTGGATATGGGCGACATTTTGACTCTCATAGACAATCAAACCTCCGAGCATAATATCGTCCTTAAAGGAAGCATAGAGTTTGATGTTGTCCTTGAACCTGCTGCTGAGAAGTTCTATCTCATTGGCGGTATGAACAGGTTTGACTTTGTGTTTTGTTTCCAAATTATTTGATAAAATTGTCCAAAACGTCTGGAATTTATCTGATTGGAGCCAGTATAGCCCATTTTTCTGTGCTCTCTTTATGCCCCTTTGTCTTCGCAGCTGATAGGGTATGGCACTACTCAATTCTAAAACACTGAGTACATCTCTTCGAATCAGTTTTGCATCGTTCACATATAGGGCATATCGATCTTCCTCAGCAGGAATAAGATGATAGATAAAGGGTATGGTCTTGTAAATGACTCTGGACAATCCATTATCTTTGAGAAAATCAAGCACTCCAGAAAAAGTGTCCAACATCAAGGGCGTGGTCATGCCCATGTCCATAACAAAACCGCCAAAAGTCAGTCCACCATGACTTTCTAAAATATTTTCTTTCAAATTGGCTGGAAACAAAGAAACTATAACTCCCCTTTCATCTTCAACAATTAACGAGTGATCTTTGAAACGATCTGAATGGTATTCCATGTAATCTCTATAGAACAAAAAAGTTCCATTTTTTGAGGTTGAGATAAAATCATCCCACCTTGTTTTATCTTTTTCGCTGTAAACCCGGACCTTCATTTTCATCAGGCTAACGTGAAAGCATAAATTTTATAAGAGATTTATCCTCTTTATTGACTCCCATCAGCACAACGATTATCCCATACACTAGGCAGCCTATAGGTGCAATGAGAAAAACATTGAGATCAAAACCCGTGAGAAAGATCACAAAAATCCCAGCCGTCAAAACGCCAAATATTGGAGCCAACCACGTGCGGACTACATCGAGTTTATAACCGTCTTTTTCCAAAAACACTACACTTATAACCAGAATAAATATTTCTGTGATAACTGTGGTTATCGAGGCTCCAATGTATCCATATTTCGGAATGGCAAGCAAATTCAGAGAAATATTCAGTATAACGGCCATCAAGAGAAACTTCAGCCTTAGTAATTGTCGATTCGCCGCAACAAAAGTTGTGCCCTGAATAGTAGTGACAAATAAAAGGGCTGTTCCCCATACCAGAATTTGAAGAGCGGCCACTGAGCCCTCATACCCTTCTCCATAAACAAGAAAAATGATTTTTTTGGCAAACAACATTGTGAGAAGAGCGAGAAGTAAGGCCAGGGAAAATAAAAATTTTACTGATTTTTCGTAGGCCCTTTTAAATGAGCTTTTAGAATTTTTAAAATAAGACGACAGCACCGGGAAGACAGCCGACATAAATATCATGGGAAAAAGAGTCAAGATTTCTGAAATCCTAAAGGCGGCTCCGTATATTCCTACATCGGGATCCCCCTTAATCAAAGACAGCATCACGATGTCAATCCTGAAATAGATGATAAAAAATACAGATGTTGTCCCGAGAGGCCAGGCTTCTTTCAACGATTTTTTCCAAAAATCCCAATCAATCTGAAATTTTGGCCAATGAAACTTTGTCCTACACACAATCAGGGCGTATACCAGGTCCAATGCACTCCCGATGATAAAAATGAAAGCAAAACCTGTAACACTTAATTCCTGGCGAACGGCATACAGAACACCTAAAAGAACAAAAAAATTGCTTAAAATTCCGCCCAGTGCTTGAAACTCCAATTTTTCATATGCTTGGAACAGCGCATAGAGCATATTAGAAAAC
>CAZEWV010000042.1:7011-12737 GCA_964516025.1 uncultured Eubacteriales bacterium | reverse complement strand
GGCTGCATCAGAGGCTGCATCATTTTCATCATTTCAGGCATTTTTTCCTTCATTTTATTACGAGCCTCTTTAAGGATCCCTTTCAGTTCTTCATCTTTAATTGCCGTTGAAAGAAAGACGTAGACAGAAAACAGCGTGATAAGCTGTCCCATTTCCTTCAACATATCAGGCATTAGCCTTTTGATATCAATGCCTTTCATCATTTCAGGCATCATCTTGAGCATGAGCTCCTCCCGTTCGTCAGGCGGAAAGGCTTTAATCATGCCATTCATCATGGCGTCCATCATTCCCATAATCTCCTCCGTAAATTTTAAACGGCTTAGGCCTTGTCAGCAATGAGTGCCGGATTCTTCCAACACACTATGTTTTTTAATCGGATCATGATTCAGCTTAAAAATAGTGAACTTGCCATCTTTGCGGGAATCAACGAGTCCTCCTTCTGTAAGCATCCTCAGGTGGTGTGCAATAGTGGAGTTAGCTCCTTCAACAGCTTCGACTATCTCACATGTACACATTTCACGAACAGCCAGGAGCCCCAGAAGATTCAATCTTACCTCATTGCCAAGGGCCCGGAATAAAGCTGCCCGTTTCTTCAGTACGACTTCATCATTGAGAATCTCAAACCTATGAGTGGCCGTCTTTTTTAAATCCTTGCATTCCTCAGGGGAACATCTGCATTCAAAAGCCTGTTTTTTTTCGTTTTTTTTCATAAAATATTTCCTGATCAATGTATTGTTAACAGTTCTTTGCCATTGGTTTCTTATAATATAACTACATAACTAGTTTTGTCAATATGTTTTTTAACATTAATTCAACAGAAACTTCAGCGAGCAGGGAGCCATTTAAACAGCATTTTTGTCGGAAACGGTTCAGGTATAAACATTCCCGAGTTCTTCCAGAATTCTGTAATAGGGCATAATGCTGGGGACATAGTGGGCTTCGTTTTCGGAGTGAGGGCCAATCCCGGACTGGCCGAAAACCACAGCCGCGCAGTTGTCCGGTGCAAATCTAGCCTGGGAACCGGGGAGTTTTCCGTTCCCGAGATAGTCATAAAGATTCCCCCCATTCACTTTAACTGTGGCTTCAAGTAATTTCTGAATATGAGGATTTTCGATAGGGGTTTTGATACCGGATTCATTGTTAAAAAAGTGCAGTTTAATATTGAGTGTTTTTGCCAGACTTTTTATTTCTTCTAACCTTGGGGTGAAATCATCTTCGGGAATGCACCTGATTTCTAATCCGGCGTTTGTGGTAGATGGCAGGGTGTTGAAATTATCCTTTTCCCCGGAATTCAAAAAGGAAATGGCCATGGTGCTTTTCCAAAATGAATCAAAAGGTTGCGGGAAGCCTTTTTTAATTTGATTGAGAAGGTCGAGAATGCGGTCCAGTGCCGTTTCTCCTGAAACAAAAGATGAATGTTGGGATTTCTGAGCGGCTTCAAATCTGATCCTGATTACTCCTCTATTTTTCACCTCGACATAGCCCCACTTTTTTTCTCCTTCCCCTGTTCTTTCCCCTGCAATCATTATTTGAGGTGTATAGTTGGCTTTTTTCTTCAATGCTGCCAGGATATGGGGTGTTCCCCACTTATCGAATTCACCGGGTTCCTCATTTCCAACGAGTAAGAGTCCGATTCTTGGTGGATTTAAACATGATGTTTCACTCAGTTTTTTTAGGAAAACAAGATAGGTTGCCGTGACGGTCAGCATGTCGGCAGCGCCCCGGCCTTTTAACCAGTCTCCTTCAACAACAGGGTTTATCTGGGAAACGTGATGGGGTGACACTCTGTCGAAATGCCCAACCAGAAGGAGGTTGCCGCGCGGATTTTCATTTTGGCTGCTGCAGTCGGTATACAAGGCAGGAGACGGTCCCCCTTTTTTGAACTCTAAAACGTGTAATCCCGCCGTTTTCAAGAAATTGACTATAAAATGAAAGCATTTCTGAATGCCTTCCTCATTCTTTAAGCGGCCGGTGCTGAAGGCGGGAATTTTGATGAGATGTTGAGACAAATCAAGTATTTCGTTCAGTACACTCGTCATGGATCAATCTTCCAGGGCGGACAAGCTTTTTTGCAGCCTGTCGATAGCGCCGGAGGTGTATTCAGGATTGTTGGCATAGGAAAATCTGATAAAATCGGGCTGTTTGAAGACACTTCCGTGAATCACCGCCAGGCCGCAGCTTGTCGATAGGTAGCTCTTGAGAGTGTTCACATTTTTTATAGTTTTGATTTGGTTTCCATTATTTTCTTTTAAGATTTTGTCCTCGGGCATTTTTTTTCCCAGGTATTTCCAGATATTGAGAAAAGCATAATAGCCCTGGTGGCATATAAATCTGTATCCCAGTTCTTTAAATCGAGATTTAACAATTTTCCGGCTTTCAGCCGTTGGGTCAACGACTTTTTTCACCCAGGGATGATGAGTGGGTTCATCCTGACTGTAAATCTCTAGAGCTGCGGCCTCACCTATGGCATTGGGGAGGACTGTGTGTGTGGCAATGCCTTTGATCTTTTGAACGATATCCTCTCTTGGGCATACGATGTGGGCATTCCTGAGGTTGGAGGCACCAGCTTTTTTAGTCAGTCCATCTATCAGACAGACAGATTTGAATTCTTCCCGGGTTAATTCCTGAAATAGGAAATTGAAATCATAGGGTTTCACTTCCGGGTCTATGACGGCTTGGTACATCAAATCAATGAGGATGTATTCAATCCCCTTTGAAACGGCGTGCTGGATGAGATGAAGAATCTCACCCATGTCCATGTAGTTTCCCGTAGGATTATCCGGACTGGTGATGACCAGTCCTTTGATCTTCTGCCCATTACGCGCGGCAAAGGCGATGGATTCATCGATGCCTTCAGGTCTGATCTTAAAATCATTATTGGGATCCCCGGGGGCAAGGAGGATGTTCATTCCATTGATATAAGGTCCCTGGAGGTAGGAGGGCCAAGGAGCTGCCGAGACCAGGATTAAATCTCCATAACGGCCCCCACTTTGCTGGACAACCTGATACCATTTTTGCAGCACATCACGTCCTCCGTCCCCAAGAACCACATGATCGGGTGTTAAACCTGTTCTGGGTTCAAACTTGTAATAGTTTTCGATAATGGCCCTGCGGATATCCTCTCTGCCAATGGGTGTTCCGTACATGGTTGTCCTTTCAGCAGGTAGATAACGGACCAAAGCCTCCGCGAGTTCATCCCGGGGAATTCCGCCTAAACTTAGCCCCCCGTCTCCCTGTGAAGCGTCATAGACGGCCACACCGGGATTGTGCTTGATGAATTCATTGAGCTCCAGTTTTATCATAAACATTTTTGAAGGGGGAACGGATCTCTTGTTCAAAGATTCCAACGGGATGATATGTTCTGGAGTGTCACTCAACCGGGGAATTTGACTTAAGGAAATATCCTGTCCCGGGTATTGGATAATACTATCAGTCATAGTGGACTCCTTCACTCATGTTAGCTTGTTGGTTATGTTTCATTTTTCTATATTCCATATTGGTTATTTTCACCCAAAGGAGAAAGCGTGAGGTCAAGATTAAGCTGAGCTGTGAGTTCGGACAGCATGTACTGTCTCCGCTTGCAGAGATTATTTCGTATGATTTCTTCGGGGACAATGACTGAACCGGTGGACGTTTTTTTAGGATTTGTGCCGAGGGAACGTTTCACCTGCTCGGATAATTTTTCAGATTCTGTTTTATCTCCTTCTGCCATTTCCCGTATCGGTCCCATGGCGTCATACGTTCCCAGTCCTTGAGAGAAATCTTTAATTTCCGAAAGGGTGTGGGACAGAAATTCTCTCATACTCATTTTAGTTTTACTGAAGGGATAGGCGACAGAGCCGTTCAGTCCTTCCTTGGCGGCACTCATCTCATTTCCATGGACACATTCAAGGTCTTCTTTGGAGTACTCAAAATTGCAGCCGAAGTCAGGGTGGGAAAAAATATAGAGAAACAATGTCTGTGTGAATGCGGTTTTGGCCAGTTCGAATTCATAATTCCCTCCGGCCTCCGGGCACCGGACTTCTATCCTGTTAAGTGGGATTCCAAGGAGCCGGCGGACATTGCTCTTCTGCCAGATTTCGATGATATCGTGAAGTTTGAAACCTTTTTCTTCAAGCCAACCTGTTTTTTCGGCCAATTCGAGTCTTGTAATAAAAGGTTCGTTTTCTTTTCCTTTGAGTGACTTGAGTTTTGGATTTGATTCGATCTCTCTTTGTCCGAGAAGAATGTCGCTAAACCATGCCGCTCTCTCTAGGGACAGGGAAACCTCACCGAAGCGTTTTTCTCCTTTTGGCCTCACAGGCATATAGTTATTGGCCCCTATGATGATGCCTTTTTCGATCAGCTGATCAGAAATGTTTTGAAAATGTTCGTAATCCTTGAGTATTAAGGGATAATTGGTGCTTTCGATTTGTGGAAGGTGGGCCCAGCGGCTGGAGTTATTCCCGGTGATAATCGTGTGAAACTTTCCGTCATCCTGCTCGTAAGCAAAAGGCGTATTGGCGCTGATCGCGATGAATAAAGACGCAAACGCCCTCATTTGACATGACAGCCAGACATAGACTTCGTTTTTGAACTCGACATAACCAAGATTTCCCTTTTGGTTCGGGTAATGTGCCTTTTGATACTGCAGTGAGAGGAGTGGCTCCGGGAGAGAGAGATTATCATGCATGCCTTGAGGTGTGAGATGGTCTTTGTAACGATTCACCATTTCCATAAGGTACGCTTTTTTATCCATTCCCCAAACTTCGGGAATGTGATCATCTTCAATATTGGCCGGTTTAAAAAGCATTCCGTTGCTGAGAAGAACCTTTTCCATGTTGGGAAATTCGTTCATGATGTGTCCGAGAGATTTCCATAGAATCGCCTCGGTACGCATAATCTCTCCGACGGCTTCCCGGTAAGAAAACATGGGTTCGGACATAACTTCGATCATAAAATCGAATACTTCTGGGGTTGTTCTATTTTTTAGCCAATTGGGGATGGCGCCATAATCCATGATGAATTTGTACGTGGAATGTCTTCCCAATTTTTGGCAGGGGAACAAATCGCTGGACTTTGTGAAGGCGAACTCTTTTTCAATCCCGTAGATTCCTGTGTGTTCTTCTCTTTTTGCCAAATCGATGGATTGAAGGACTTTATCGACTCCGATGCGGCTTAATTTCTTGAGCTCGTAGTTCATATTTTATAGAAAAATAGTGAAACAAAGGTTTTGTACTGGATGATTATTATAGATCAATGCTCGGAAATATTTATTAAGCCGGAGGAATCTTATCAAATTTAAAACTCGATGACAAGAATTTAGTAGAGTTTTGAAATTAAAGAAATAATTAAAGGGACATCATACTTAATTATGTAAATTTGTTGGAATTAAAGGGGAGGTTATAGGGATAGCATACTTCATTCATCTAACAAATAATTAAGTATGATGTCCCTTTAATTAATATTTTGAAGGATTATATAGCAAAAAATGTTAATATGCTTTTTTATAAGGTTTAAAAATGATTATTGTACTCAAGCCTGAAGCCACCAAACAAGACGCTGATGAGATTCTTAAGAAAATAGAATCCGTTGGGCTGAAACCTCTTTATATGCCCGGCGATGAGCGCACCGTGTTGGGCGCTATTGGTGATGAGCGGGTGCTTGGCAAACTGCATATAGAAAACCATCCACTTGTCGATAGGATTACACCTATTCTTACTCCTTATAAACTAGTGAGCAGAGAG
>CAZEWV010000042.1:0-6911 GCA_964516025.1 uncultured Eubacteriales bacterium | reverse complement strand
GCACAAGTTGATTTGTATGCATCTGCCTTCCAGGTCGGTGCCCGTAATATGCAGAATTATCGGCTTCTAAAAATCCTGGGGGGAAGTAAGAAACCCATCATTCTCAAGAGAGGAATGGCGGCCACTGTAGAAGACCTTCTGTTAGCGGCCGAGTATATCGTGTCTGAGGGAAATCCTAATGTTATTCTTTGTGAACGTGGAATCCGGACATTTGAGACTGCAACACGTAACACACTGGATTTAAACGCCATCCCTTTTATCAAGCAGCACTGCCATCTGCCGGTTATTGTTGATCCTTCCCATGGAACCGGAGTTAGAGAGTTTGTCGCTCCCATGGCTAAAGCAGCCGTGGCTTGTGGTGCAGATGGTCTTTTAATTGAAGTTCACAACAGCCCCAAAGATGCCCTTTCTGACGGCCAACAGTCACTTAACCCAGATGAATTTGCTCTTCTTATGGAAGACCTTCGTTTTTTTGTTGAGGCGGCGGGCTTGAAGATGTAATCACATCCCTTAATAAGGTCCTGCACTGGACGTCATGGTCAAATGGATAGACAAGTGACGACTGTCAAACGTGTCGTGTCCAGTGCCCGTCGGGATTCGATGTCAAGGCAAAAGTAACGGATATCGCACGATTAAAGACCGTGCTCAAAGAATTTTTAGTGTAATTTCACACAGCTTTAAAAATTTCGCCATTTGATATAGGAATCGAGAAATACAAAAAAAATAGAATTGATTAGATAATTGTGATAAATATTATTATTATTATAGAATTAGTAATGAAAAATTGACTCGCAGTTTTATCGGCATATCACCGTAAATATTTTGCCGCCGTTAAAATTTGAATAAAAAGGAGAAAAAAATGTCACAAGAAGAAAACAAGGCCGTAGTACAGCGTATTTATGACGAGGTCCTAAACGGAAAGAACCTTGGAGCCATTGACGAACTTTTATCGCCTGATGTAGTGGATCACATGGCGCCACCCGGAGCCCCTACTGGAATAGAGGGCGCCAAACAGATGATGGGCATGTTTATTACCGCTTTTCCCGATCTCCATATTTCCGTTGAAGATAGTGTAGCTGATGGAGACAAAGTAGTGACTCGCTATACATTCAGCGGTACACATCAAGGAGACATGATGGGAATCGCCCCAACCGGCAGGCAGGTAACGGTGTCAGGGATAGCTATCGACCGCATTGTTGATGGAAAAGGTGTAGAGCATTGGGAGGTATTTGATCAGATGGGCATGATGCAGCAGCTTGGTGTGATTCCACAGGAGTAGGATTAATATCTTTCTGATATTTTGTAGCTGATTGATATCCCGGAACTGCTTGTGTGGTCGATAGTCGTTTCAAAGTGTGGGAGGCTTTGGACATATTCAAGAAATTCTTTTACACCCTGTTGGTAGCCCAAATTTGCGACGTTATGAGCCGTGAAACAACCTCCAACGTCAAGATTTGGCATTAAATATTTTAGATAATTTGTGTACCACTCCTTGTCCGCATCGATAAAAACAAAGTCAATCTTGCCTTCGAGCTGGGGAACCAGTTCATGTGCATCTGCCAGCCTGGCATCGATATATTCACTGAGGCCAGCTTTTTTGAAATTCTCTAGAGCCTGTTTGTGTCGTGTCTCGTCGATTTCTCTTCGATTTTGGAAAAAAAGTCACGGTTTCACCTCTATGAAGGAATAGGGAAATTGTTTAGGATAGACTCCGAACTCAAATCAGCAAAAAGTAGGTAGTGGGATTCTTTCTAACTAAGAACCCTTTCCGTAAACAAGACCAATAGCCATCCCACCTGCGATTTTTTCCACCACTTGGTATATTGTCTCAACCAAGCTCCCAGTCAGCGGAAAGTTGTATACTCCATAAAAGACAAAAGCAACGGGAAGAGACATGAGAAGTCCAATGATAAGCCCAAATTTCATTCCTTCCTTCATAGGGGCTCCGCCTTTGAATCCGATGGGGTAGATGTAGGCCATCAAGATGGCTGCGACAAGATAGCCGACAGTGATCCAGACCATGTTAAATTCCGGTCTTTGAACATCTGCAAATTGCTCGCTGTAAAAACCTTTCATGATAACCGTGTACCACAAAAACGACAGCGCGAACATCACTATAAATCCTGCCACAAAGGTTAAAAGCAATTTTTTGGTGTTCATGTTTTACCTCCTTTATTTTTGCCAAAGTTGGCAGTCAAATGTGAGTTTAATTTTTCTTTCAACATTTGCTACTAGAATGTATTCGAAGACAGTTAGAATATGTCACCTTATTTTCCGATATTAACCGTTTTATATCACAGAAAAAAAATAGATGTCAACACCTTAATTGATAAGATTTATAGGTGATATATTTGTAAAGGTTTTACTCCAAGATTTTATAGCGTGCTCTCTGATTAGAAAGAAATTGTCATTCCGGTAGTCAAGGCCCAATCAGAAGCCGCATTAGAGAAACCTTTTCTGATACCAAAATCTACATCAAATCCACCTGCGTCATAAATTAGGCCGATCAAGCCGGAATATTCTGAAGGTTCATTATTTTGAAAAGAACCATTGATCTCTCCCACGAGTCGTAATCTCCTCTCGAAAGGGTATTCGAGAATAATTCCCCAAAGGCCATGAGGGGCAAAACTTTCTCTATCGAATTCACCACCCAAATTGATATGGAAAACTAAATCGGATAGCTTGCCTGTGACGACTACAATTCCTTCAAGGCCTGTTTTCCTTTCCCCCTTCACTGTGGAAGGAAGAAGAACACCCAGCTCGACAACAAAACTTATTCCTTTTTTTTCTTGAAGTATCCCTTCGCGCAGAACTCCCTTTAAGAAAAAAGCCGGGTCTGTCAATTCTCTGTTACGATCTTCCCCTTGCTTATAAACCTGAATGGGTCTGCGACATAAATGTGGGTAAGCTTGACAAATTTGTTAATTTACCCTATAATCTGATAGCTTGATAAGCATACAGACTATAGGAGGTCATTATGAACCAATCTCTTACAAGACAGGAATCTCAAAGAAATTCCCTGTATAAAAAGTTAGAAGAGACCGGAGATTTCAGACGGGGAACAATCTATCTCAATTATCGAAAATGTGGAAAGGAAAATTGTGTCTGTGCAAAACCAGGTCATCCTGGTCACGGTCCCCAATATCTATGGAGCACGACTATTAAGGGAAAAAGCTATGCAAAGAGTTTAAAATTAGGTCCTGAGCTAAAAAAATATATGGATGAGATTGATAACTATCGCAGTTTTTTACGAATCTGCAATGAAATGCTTAAGTTAAATGAAAAGATCTGTGATTTACGACCCGTTGTCGAAGTAGAGGATAAAGATGAGGCTGAGGAACTGAAAAAAAAATTACAGATGCACTTCAGGAAGAAATACGCAAAGAGATTGAGCACATCGTAGGGTTGTCTTTTAGAGATAGAGACAAACTTGGCCACTTTGACCTTGAATCCCTTGAAATTCATATTCGCTCTTCGCTGCATCATGTTGGAAGCCTCATGCTGGAAAAATTGTTAAACTCAGACGGTGGTGATTATAGGGGCTCCAACTTGCCGTGCGATAAAGGACATACATCTGACTTCAAAGAATATCGAGAAAAAAAACTCCTGACCGTTGTGGGCCCTGTTAGAGTGAAGCGGGCCTATTATTATGATAAAGAATGCCAAAAAGGAAGCTGTCCTAAGGATAATGTCCTCGATATTGTGGGAACATCCTTTAGCCCTGGAGTAAGAAGGATCATGGGCAGAGTGGGAGCATATAGGCCTTTTGGCCTGGGGCAAAAGGACATAAAAGAGATGGCTGGTATCTCTGTAGATGCCAAAAAGATAGAAAGGGTCTCCCACCGATTAGGAGAAGATGTTGAACTGTTTTATAAAAAAGAGGCTGCATCGATTAAGATTATCCCTATCGAATCCATCCCTAAGATGTATGTTTGTATAGATGGCACAGGAGTTCCGGTAGTCAAGGCAGAGACTTTAAATAGAAAAGGCAAAAATGGCCATGCAAAAACCAGAGAGGTTAAATTAGGATGTGTTTTTACCCAGAGCATCGTCGATGAAGAAGGCCATCCGATTAGAGATAAAGCCTCCACCAGTTATGTCGGGGCCATTGAAACGGCCGAGGCGTTTGGAGGGAGGATTTATGCAGAGGCAACCTTTCGTGGTTTGGAGAGAGCAGAAGAGGTTTGTGTCATAGGCGATGGGGCACCCTGGATATGGAATATTGCCGATGAGCACTTTTATCGAGCGACTCAGATTATTGATCTTTATCATGCCCGGGAGCATTATTGGAATGTGGCCAAGGTCGTGTTTGACTCTAATAGAGAACAAGTGAGTTCATGGACAGATAAACGGCACAAAGAATTAGACCAGGGGGAGGTCGAACAAGTTATTGAAGCCATAAGTCAACTCTCTCCTCCTACCCAAGAGGAACAAGAGGAATTGGAAAAAGAAATTGGGTATTTTGAAAAAAACAAAGAGAGGATGCGTTATAGAAATTTCAGAAAACAAGGTTTATTTGTAGGTTCTGGCGTAGTAGAAGCCGATTGCAGAACGGTCATCGGGCAACGACTTAAGCAGTCTGGTATACACTGGACAGTCGGGGGCGCAAATAATGTTAATGCCTTGCGTTGTTGTATCCTCTCCAATAGATGGGAGGACTTCTGGGAGTATCGAAGTCGCGCTTAAGATGTTTTACCCACAAATTTGTTGTACACCCGATGCTCAGTTTAAGGCAGATTATGAAATATTTTTTTCCCGGCCTTCTTTTGAGATTTCAAAAGAGGAACCAATTGTAAAATCCATTGTCAGGGCTCATCATGCGGCTGGAATGGGAATGCCAAAATTCAAAGGACTGGGTGGCTGGATGGAATCGGCTCTGTTATTCGAGGCAGGAATTCCACCCGTTATTTTTGGTCCATCCGGCAGCGGAGCACATGCCGCTGTTGAATATGTCAATTTTGATTCAGTCATATCGACAACAGAGGTCTTAATCAAAACTATAATTGATTTCTGTGATTTTCATTCTCCTTAACAATTTCATACAATTTATTCACGGTGTTCCAATTTCTTGTTGTCGCTGAGAGATTCAAATTCTTTGCGAAAAAATTATTTGTCAATTTGGTTCTCCCGTAACCGTTAGGACAAAAGAGATAAATTTCTTTTCCGGCGATAATCCACTCGTTTGACTTATCTTTTAATTTATCGATTGTTTTTAAGGAAGAAGCAGATGGAGTCTCTGACAAAAAGGTAACGTGGAGTTTTGTAATGTCTTCTTGTCGAGTTCCACAAAATGGATTGTTGTTTATCACATGCTGAAATTCGCCTGCTGTTCGAATGATAACAGTTACAGAAAGGCCATAGGTTTGCTTTATGTTTGTTTCAATTTTGCTCTTTAATTCGGATGTGTCTGAATCCGGGCTTTCAAAGATAACATTACCGCTTTGGATATAGGTTTTAACTAGTCTGAAACCTAAAGATTCATAAAGTGTCCGAAGTTCATTCATTTTGATTTTCTTTTGGCCGCTAACGTTTATTCCACGCAGCATTGAAATGTATTTTTTCATGACTCTATTCATAACATATCCTTGCGTTAATATGGAACACTACAGATGACTTCAAGGAGAATTTAGTTTGACACTTCCTTTCTCTATTAATATGATGCTCGAGGGATAATATTACGATGAAAAAGGAAATTCTTCCATTTGACAACTGCCCGGCTCTAGATGGCAGCCACTGCCAGACCAATTCGTTGGCGAAAATATTTCACAACCATAACAGCCCACTTTCTGAGGATATGCTGCTGGGGCTGGGTGCGGGCATGGGCTTTATCTATTGGAGCCAGAAGGGGATTCCGCCGTTTATCGGGGGGCGTGCGAATGTGAAAAATTTCTTTCAAGATCTGGGAAGCAGAACTTCAGTCAAAATCGAAACAAAAACGACGGGTAGTGATAAAAAGGCCGAAAGTGTTCTTCTGGAAAAATTAAATAATAAAGAGCCCGTAATGGTGTATGCGGATATGGGACTTCTCCCTTGGTTTGAGCTGCCTGACGGTTACCATTTTGGCGGCCACACGTTTGTTATCTGCGGGTTTGATGGAGAAGACCAAATCTTAACTTCGGATATGGAGCAAACGGCGAGCGGCATAAAAAAGGGATATTATCATACTATGACCTTAGATCAGCTTCGCAAGGCACGGAATTCACCCTATAAACCATTCCCTCCTAAAAATGCCTATCTTGAGTTTGATTTTTCCCACTACTATCCTCCAAGGGAGGAGGATATTTTTTCGTCTGTCAGTCAAACCGCGAATGATATGCTCAACCCGCCCATCAGCAATTTCGGTATTAAAGGCATGCGGCGTACGGCTCAAGAAATCAAAAAGTGGCCGCGCAAATATGAAGACATGGAATTGAGGATGAATCTTTTCAGCGTCTACATCTTTATCGAAATTGGAGGTACCGGAGGAGGGTGTTTCAGGTATATGTACTCTCGATTTTTGAAGGAGGCCGCAGCCATTACAACAAACCAATCATTTGATGATGCATCGGTTGCCATTCAAGATTCGGGAAAACTGTTTACAAAACTCGGACTCTTGTTCAAAAACGCTGAAACCGCCACAGATATAGAAGACAAAATAGATAAAGCCTCTGAACTATTCAATATCATCGCAGACAGGGAAGAGAAGGCCTTTGGTGTCTTAGCTAAAGCGATTCCTAAACAGTAGAGAAGTCCATTTGTCCAATCCTTAAACAAATCCCAGCTGGCTTTGATAATTTGTATAACTTTCTTCAGAATTTGTCGTATTAGGAAGTGTCAATTTTATCAATGTCTGACATTGAATATTTGGCTTTGATAATTGATCGGATTTTTCTTGTTTGAAGTGAAATAAAACTTAGGTAATAATAGTATAT